>JANQOC010000071.1 GCA_028279265.1 Hyphomicrobiales bacterium | reverse complement strand
AGAAATGATGCAATTGTCGCACCGGCACCCGGCATGACACCAATGAGAAAGCCCTGAACCGACTGACGCGCCACAACCGGAGCCATCTCTTTTGCTTCTTCCCGGGTAATACGGAGATCCTTGATTTCCCCGCTTTCGCCACCATCACTGGTTTTGCTGCGTTTGGGATCCAATACCAGGTGGATGGCTTCAGGGAGCGCAAACAGGGCCATGGCCAGCGTTATGAAGCTAAAGCCGCTCTGGAGGTCCTGAATTCCCATGGTAAATCTGGGGGCATTGAACTGTGCGGACTCCCCAACAGTCGCCAGCATCAGACCCAGCACGGTCATCATCAATGCTTTTGCAACTTTACCGGTCCCTGCAAAGGCGGCAATGGCCGATAGGCCAACAACCATCAGGGCAAAATATTCCGCTGAATGGAACAAGAGCGCCACGGATGCCAATGCCGGTGCAAATCCGAACATCAAGATAGCGCCGACCGTTCCCCCGGCAAATGAGGCGATCGCTGCAATTGTCAGGGCCTTACCCGCTTTCCCCTGCCGCGCCATGGGATAGCCGTCGAAGGAGGTGGCAACGGTTCCGGCAATGCCGGGAGCGTTGATCAGGATAGATGAGGTCGATCCACCGAACACAGCCCCATAGTAGACACCCGCGAGCATAATCAATGCGGTTGAAGGATCGCCGATCTTGATGGCAACCGGAATCATGATGGCAATGATCGACATGGGTCCGAGTCCCGGGAGCATGCCGATAAAGGTGCCGAGTATGCACCCGGCAACAACCATTAACAGGTTCTGAAACGTGAGCGCTGTTGTCAGGCCAGCAAGAATTCCCTCAAGCATTGTTCAAATCCGTCATATAAACCAGGGCCAGGGCCGCAGAAATATGCCCAACAGTTCCTGGACAAGATACCAGACTGTAAAGGCCGCAATCAGCGCGATAGGGATCAGCCAGTGAAATTTTCTTTCGCCAAGAATCACCGCGCCACCTGCAATAAAAAGAACCGTTGCGGGTACGAAGCCAATCGGTTGCAGTAACAGGGCATACGCAATCATTGCGCAAATGAGAAACAGAGCCTGCCAGTAATTGAACTGGCGGATCTGTTGCCAGTTCAAAGAGCCAAGCACTTCACCGTCGTCTCCAACCACGTTAGGAGATACGAGAATAACAACTGCGATGATCGCACCTAGGATTGCCAGGCTCTTCGGCAGTGTATTAGGCAGAAAGGCGAGATTTCTTTCAAATGGGAGAAGCTGGTAAGTGAAGGCAGCATACCCATAAATTATACAGAGCAGCAGGAACAGCAACGCGATCCATTTGTCGAATTTCACAACCCATCTCCAAACTTTGTAACCCCAGGATCCGTGTGCCGAATCCTGGGGTTATTCTCAAACCGGATTAGAGAAATCCGAGTTTTTTCATGAGGGTGGAGATGACTTTTTCCTGTTCGGTGAGGAAGGATGTGAACTTGTCACCGGGATTGTGAATATTCACCCAGCCGTTGCGGGCGCGAACGGCTTCCCACTCCGGTGTGCTATACATCTTCGCAATAACGCTTCGATAGGCATCCGCTTTATCCTTGGGAAGGCCCGGCGGTCCGAAGAATCCTCTCCAGTTTACGAATTCCACATCAAAACCCTGCTCTTTCAGGGTCGGGGCATCCTTGAAGGCGTCGACACGCTTCGAGGATGTTACGCCAAGAATTCGCATCTCTCCTGCCTTGGCCAGGGCAACGGCTTCAGAGAAACCCGTGGAACCGGCTGAAACTTCACCGGAGAGAATTGCGGCATTGAGCTTTCCGCCGGCATCAAAGGGAACATATTTTACTTTGGTCGGATCGGCTCCGGCAGCTTCCATGGCCATGGCAGCGACGAGATGGTCCATACCTCCGGGAACGGAACCGCCGCCAATGGACACGGATCTGGGGTCTTTTGCATAAGCGGCAGCAAGATCCTTAAAGTTTTTGAACGGGCTGTTTTTAGAGGTGATGATGGCTGCATAGTCACCAATCGTTCCGGCAATCATGGTCAGATCGCGGAAATTGTGGGGAAACCTGCCAACAAGGGATCGAATGACAATGGGCGTTGAGTTGACCATCAAAGTGCCTTGCTGCGATGCGGCATTCTCAATCAGGTAACCGATGGCCTTACCGCCACCGCCGCCGGACATGTTTTCATATGTCGCTTTGCCCACAAGACCGGACTTGGTCAGGGCTTCACCGGTTCCTCGCGCGGTGCCGTCCCAGCCACCACCGGCGCCACCGGGAATGAGAAAATGTACGGAATCAACATCGGCCGAAAGCGCCGGCGATGCATAGAGCGATGTTGCCAGAATAGCAGCACCTAAAAGCTTAATGGATTTCATAAGTTTACCTCCCTTATTTTGGATTGCTTATTTCTTAGATTGAAGCAATTCCCTAGTCAAATCAATCAATAATCAAACCGGTCGTTTCATTAACTATACCGATCGGACCTGTCGCAGATTGTCGCTCTCAAAATTGTGTCCAAAAATACTTCAGTTAATCAATTTCCAAATCCAGAAGCGGTGCATATTGCTGTCCCGCGTAGAGGTCCGGGTCCCCGAGGTTACCTTGTGGCTTTGTCCTTGGATAGGAAAATTTGATAGCCCTGGCGGCCGGGTGGTTTACCAGAATAATTTCATTCTCACTCACATTATAAATTCTCGATATCCATTCCTTGTTAATGACGCCGCTTTCGGCGACCCGATTAAAGTTGGCATCGGTTTCAAACATAATGTCAAACGTAATCCAGAACGGTCCTGCATTTTTAGAGCGGATGAGTTTTGCAAGATCGGCAAGACGAGTCATGCACCCACCTCGACAGTTTCAAACCGGAACAGTTCCAGGGGATCCTCGGGAACAATGACGTGGTTCAATGCAAATCGATAAGTTTGTCCCCGATCAATTTCCGGCGGGGAAAACGGAAAGGCGATGCCCGAGATAAATCCGTCCCATTCGGGAATTGGCCAGTGAGATGCCAGGTGAACGACAAACCGGGTAATGTCGTTGGCCATTTTTTGTGTCGGAGCTGTTACGATAAATAGCAGGCCAACTTCGTGAGGTTCAGCTGTGACGACTTCGTCGGATCCCATGACGGCATTCTGGCCGTAATTTTTTATCTCGATATGAAGGTCTTCCCCGAGTGTCAGACCGAAGAGTTCAAGGGCACGTTCGGCAAACTGCGCCATCATTTCCGACTGCCAGCGTTCCATCTGCTTGATAATCAGAGGATCCCTGACGCCGCCGACGGCAACAGTTTGATAACCCGTGGGGACTGCGCCTTCGAGTTTTATGGTATACGGCTTGGGCTCAAAACTCATGCCTTCAACCCGCGTGGAACGATTGCCGAGAGGTTTATAGGTTGCATCGCGCGTGTTGAGAACGCCGGAAGGTTCAACGATCAGAAACGGATCTGCATTTTCATAAAGCGTGTGGGAAGCAATTCCAAGAGGCGTCGCGGCCGCATCAAGGGCGGCGGGTTCAATGGTAAATCCGTCATTGTCAATAAATCCCATCATACCGTCTGCGCGCATTTTCGTGGAACACACAGCTCCGCACTCGATTGTTTTTGCACAATGCCAGACAGGTCCGGCAGAATAGCCGCGCATGAGCGGAAGAGCCGCGTAAATCGCCGTATCCGATGCCCGACCGGCAAGAATGACATCGGCGCCATCCTCCAGGGCTTTTTGAAAGACCTCGGCTCCCGCCATCGCAACCACGTGCGAACACTCTCGGAAAGTTTCGGCGGATATCTCCGGAGCGCCGGGCAGGGCGTGAATATTGCCCTCGTTCCAGGCTTTTTCCAGCCGCTCCGGTTTCTGTTCCGTATAGATCATTGTAAGCCGAAACGAGATATCCAGCTCACGCGCGAGCTCTTCGGTAATCCGGCGCATCCAATCAACACCTTCATCCGTTCCCGATGTTCCACAGGATCCAATAATGAGGGGCACGCCAAGCTTGTCGCGGGCCGTAAGTAATCTGGCCAGATCCCTGCGAATTGCAGCGTCCGACATCTTTGGCAGCGACGCGCCCAGATGCGTGGGTCCGCTATCCGTTGAACCGGCATCGCATCCGATCATGTGAGGCGACCAATCGACAGCGCGTTCCAAACTGGAATCCAGGAAACCCATTCCCAGAGCGCCAGTCGCAGCATAAATTTTCATATGTTCCGTCATCACCATATCCATTCCGGCAAACCGGCTAACAGAAAATCTTCAATATTCGGGTATAGCCTAATTCCAACATAATTTAAAATGTGAAGCACCGGATCATTCAAGCAATTCGGGAGTGGCGGGCAATATTTTCTGTTTGCAGTGAAACCTCGCAACGATTTGATCTCCGAACATAAAGGCCTTAGTCACAATTTGCGCATTTGATTATTTTGTATTTGCAATTGAAGTGCTACCTTTAACGGTCATGATTTAATTGACTGAGTTGAAAACTGTTGAGGAAGAAAATGATCAAGTTTAAATCAAGGGTTCAACTGGCAGTTATGGCCGTAACCGCAATGGTCGCCGGTTCCATATCCCTGACGGCCGTGGAAGCCAAGACGTTTAAATGGGCGGGGGTTACGGATCCCCAGACGCTCGATCCCCACGCGACCAATTCGGCACCGGTACTTGGTTTTCTGAACAATGTCTATGAAGGCCTTGTCAGACGCAACAAGCAGATGAAAATTGAACCGGCCCTGGCGGAAAAATGGGAACCCATAGGCACGGAAGGCTGGCGGTTCTTCCTGCGTAAGGGGGTCAAGTTTCACGATGGCGCAGAATTTGATTCCGAAGATGTCTTGTTTTCGTATCAGCGCGCCTCTTCCGAGGACTCAGATGTCCGATCCTGGTTCGCCCCGGTCAAGGATGTAAAGATTGTCGATAGCCATACGATTGATTTCTTCACAAAGAGGCCAAACCCGCTATTCCCGGATTCGATCGCTAACTTCATGATACTCGACAAGGGGTGGGCGGAAAAAAATAAAAGCGAGAAACCTTCCCGGGAAAAGGAAAACACCGCAACGCGCACGGCAAACGGAAGTGGCGCATTCAAAGTGGTACTCCGCGATCCCGGTGTCAAAACCGAACTCGTACCCCACGACGGCTGGTGGGATAAGGCAGAGCACAACATTACGCGTGCGATCTTCACGCCTATCAAGAACAAGGCTACGGGACTGGCCGCACTTCTTTCAGGGGAAATCGATTTCATTGAGCCCATTCCGCTTCAGGATGTTCCCAGGCTGAAAAACCGGTCCGGTATCAAAGTACATCAGGGTGTCGAAGCCCGAGTGCTCATGCTCGGTTTCGGTCATAAGTTCGACAAGCTCAATTTCTCAGAGGAAACGAAGGATAAAAATCCTCTACGGGACGTACAGGTACGCCAGGCGATTTATCATGCTGTGAATGTCGATGCGTTGGTCGACAAAATCATGCGTGGCAATGCCCAGGAAGCATCGCAACTGGTCAGCCCGGCCATGCGTGGTTTTTCCGAGGGGCTGAAAGCGCGTATGGCGTTCGATACCAACAAGTCGAAAGACTTGTTGAAAAAGGCCGGCTATCCCAATGGCTTCAGCCTTGGGCTCAAATGTCCCAATAATCGCTATATCAACGATGAAGCCATCTGCAAGGCAGCGTCGAGCATGCTTGCCAAGGTCGGTATAAAGGCAAACCTGACAGCCATGCCGGTTCGCGCCTACTGGCCGGAACTGCGTAAAGGGGCTTTTGATATGTATCTCCTTGGCTGGTCTCCGGGAACGTTTGACGCCGAACATCCCATTCGTTTCCTGGCCTCAACGCCAAACAAGGAAAAGAAACTGGGCAGCTGGAACTTCGGTGGCTATTCCAACGCTCGCATTGATGCCTTGCTTCCTGAAATCCAGACCGAGCTGGATGATAGCAAGCGCCAGGCCATGATCGATGAAGTCCACAAAATTATCCAGGATGACGTGGCTTATGTGCCGCTTTATGTCCAGCCATTGGTCTGGGGGTCGAAGGACAATATCTCCCTTACGCAACGGACGGACAATTTCTTTATCCTGAGGTGGGTCAATATAAATTAGCGCGATTTAATAGAGATCAGCGCAACAGCCTCCGGGATGCCTACGGATTTGGGAGGCTGAATCAAGAAATCCAAATTCCGGCAGGACGGGTCCAATTCAGGGCCTGTCCTCCGCGATACCACCGGGTGGTCCGAGCAGATCCAGGGAAGGAATATCGGCCAGGAGACCCTGGCTGTAAGCATGCTGCGGTTGCGTGAAAAATGGTTCCGAGGGACCGTATTCGACGATTTCACCGGCTTTCATAACCGCGATATCATCTGCCATCTGCCGGATGACCGGCAGATCATGACTGATGAATAGAATGGACAAGTTGAACTGATCCTGAATGTCCTTGATCAGGTTCAGAATGATGGCCTGCACGGTTACGTCGAGGGCCGAAGTGGGCTCATCACAGATCAAAAATTCCGGCCGTGCCACCAGGGCCCGCGCAATTGCTATTCTTTGGCGCTGTCCTCCCGAAAACTGGTGAGGATATTTATAGAGACTTTCTGTTGTCAGCCCCACCAGCTCGATCATCGCCGATACGATTTTATCTTCCGGCGTCCCACCATCGAGTAAATTGTAGAACCTGAGGGGTTCGGCGATAATATCGTAAATTTTCCAGCGATTGTTCAGAGAGGAATAAGGGTCCTGAAATATCATTTGCACGGACCGCCGTGTCGGGTCATCCCGCTTCCTTTTACGCAGGATGTCTACATTCCGGCTCTTGAAAGTCATGTTGCCACTTTTGGCCTGATGGATCCCGACAATTGTTTTTGCGACGGTAGATTTTCCGCTTCCGCTTTCTCCGACGAGTCCGAGGGTTTCTCCCGCACGGACCGTGAGATTAACCCGGTTCAGGGCCTGGAATTCGAGCTTTTTCTCAAATAGTGACGGCCGCGACGAGAAGACAACGGACAGATCGGAAATTTCCAGGGACTGGGGTTTCGCTCCAGCGGAAGCCGACCGGTTTTCAAGGAGCCAAGTCCGGGCCACTTCTTTTGTCTGGGTATGAGATATTTCAGCGGCACTTCCGTTAACCGGTTCTTCCAGCAATCCGGAAAATCGATCGAGGCGTCGGTCAATGCGGGGTACGGCGGAAATCAGGTTACGGGTGTAATTTTTTTGGGGCCTGCCGAGGACATCGGGAGTTTCTCCGTCCTCGACATTATGGCCGTTATGAAGGATGGATATTGTATTTGTAATTTCAGCGATTACGCCCATGTCGTGAGTGATAAGCAAAACGGCGACTTCCTGTTCCCTGGCAAGATTGCGGATCAGGGACAGTATTTGCTTCTGAATGGCCACATCGAGGGCGGTTGTGGGCTCATCGGCGATGATGAGGCTCGGACGCGAGCAAATCGCCAAAGCGATCACGACGCGCTGGCGCATGCCTCCGGAAAACTGATGCGGATATTGCTTGATACGCTGTTCCGGTTCCGGGATTCCTACTTGTTGCAGATAGCCGATCGCCTGCTCGAGAGCTTGTTCTTCCGACAGATTCTGGTGTTGCAATATGGTTTCGACGAGGTGGTTTTCAATCGTCAGAAGCGGATTGAGGCTCGTTTGGGGATCCTGAAGGATCATCGAAATTTCGCCACCCCGGAGACGATGATAGGCGCGATTGTCCAGCTTGCTGATTTCGCGTCCATTGAGTTGAATTGATCCCGATGTAATTTGCGCATTTTCCGGCAGAATGCCCAGGATAGCTGAACCGATTGTCGACTTGCCGGCCCCGGACTCACCCACAAGTCCGTGGATCTGTCCCGCATCGAGCGAACAGGAGAAATTCTTCACGGCCTCATGATCACCAAAGCGCGTCGAAAACTTGACATCTAGGTTTTTGATTTCAAGGACGGGCATAGGCGGCTATTTGAGTTTCGGATTAAGGACATCACGTAGGAAATCACCCACCATGTTCACGGATATAATCAGGATGATCAGCATTAGGCTTGGAAAAATCACGATCCACCATTCCCCGGAAAAAATATATTCCGTGCCGATGCGGATCAGCGTGCCGAGGGAGGGTTGATTGGCGGGAACGCCTACCCCAAGGAATGAAAGAGTTGCTTCGAGAAGAATCGCAATGGCGAGATCAATGGTCATAATGACCAGCAACGGGCTCATTATGTTCGGAAGAATATGGGTCAGTAGAATACGCCATTTTGGCAGACCCATGATTTCCGCGGCCTGCACATATTCCTTGTTTCTCTCAACGAAAGTGGAAGCCCGGGCGGTGCGCGCAAAGTTTACCCATAGGGACAGGCCAATTGCCACGACAAGAACGAAGAACATCAACCGGTCATGTTCACTTGCAGGGAGCAGGCCGCGGGCAATGCCATCGATCAGAAGGGCCGTCAGGATCGCCGGCAGGCTGAGTTGCACATCGGCGATACGCATGACCACTGCGTCGAACCGGCCGCCAAAATATCCGGCCATCAGGCCCAGGCTGACACCAATAACTACGGCAAAGACAATGGATGTCACACCTATAGCCAGGGATAAGCGGGTCCCATAAAGTATGGAGGAAAGGAGGTCTCGTCCCTGGTCATCCGTACCGAGGAGAAATCGGGAAGATCCTTTTTCCTCCCAGAATGGCGGCGTCAGAGAATCCAGAAGGTCGAACGTCGTAAGGTCGTAGGGGTTGGAGGCAGAGATCAGGGGAGCGAATAAAGCCGACAGTAAAATGATCAGGCACAGTGAAGAGGAAACAAGAGCGGAGGTCGAGCGGAAAAAATAATAAAGAAATTCATTTTCCACGGTTCCGTCTATGATCTTCCTCCACATTGCTCCACCTCAAATCTGTGAATCCGTCGCCGATCCGATACGCGGATCAATGACGAAGTAAAGAAGATCGACAATCAGATTAATGATCACGAACAGAAAAGCGATGATCACCAGATAGGATGACATCACCGGGATATCCACGAACTGGATTGATTCCAGAAATAGGAGTCCCATGCCCGGCCATTGAAATACGGATTCTGTCACGATGGAAAAAGCAATAATGCCGCCAAGTTGCAGTCCGACAATGGTTATGACCGGCATCATGGAGTTTTTTAACGCGTGATGAAAATAGATCGAACGGTAGTTCAAACCCCTGGCAACAGCGAATTTAATGTAGTCCGTGCGCAGAACCTCCAGCATTTCCGAGCGAACAAGGCGCATGGTCAGAGCTAGTTGGTAGATGCCGAGCGTGAGAGCCGGAAGGACAAGGGCGCGTAATCCTTCTACCGTTAAAAAGTTAGTTTTCCACCAGCCTATGGCAATGGTTTCGCCACGGCCAAACGTAGGCAGAACCGTCAACTGCACACCAAAAATATAAATCAGGAAGATGCCAATAACGAAAGTGGGGACAGAGACGCCTATAAGAGTCAGGATCAGCATGGCACTACTGGAGAACCGACCCCGCTTCAAGGCCGTGTAAATACCCGCCGGTATGCCAAAAGCAAGGGATATGAGAAGCGAGACGAAGCTCAACTCCAAGGTCGCCGGCATGCGGTCCAAAAACATTTCCCCGATGGGCTGGCGCGTACGATAGGAGAATCCAAAATTCCCTGTACCCAGGTCCCGCAGAAAGCGCACGAACTGCACGGGAACCGGATCGTTTAGTCCAAGTCTCTCCCGCAGTCTTTCCTGGTCTTGGATAGAAGTTTCCTGTCCGACCATCTGCGCGACGGGATCACCGACAAACCGAAACAGGGAAAAGGCGATCAGGCTGACCACAAACATGACGAAGATCGACTGGGCTAATCGAATAAGGATAAACCGAAACATGATCCGTCCAGCAATGGGTCGTTTGAGAGGGACAACACGAATGAGATGGTTTCAGGCATCAATTAATGAGAAGGTTAGCAGCAATCCCCTGGGGATCACAAATGAAAATAGCTTTTCGGAATGAGATAAGGGGACACCAATTCCGATGTTCTTAACAACTGCCGGCCAGCCATGGAGGGAATTCAGTCGCGTAATGGCGGGTTGATTATTCAAAATACTTATCTACTCCCATATTCTCTACACCCACAGTCTCTACACTCATAGTCCCGGATACGGTTCCAAGGGGATTGAAGGAGAATCGGGCAGAACTTCAACGGCACAATTGCAATCCGCCAGTTCTCTGACTGGGCACATCGAATCCCGAATAATGGTCAAGTCTCCAGGCTATATTCAAAATTAACAGTTTTGCCTCAAAAACAGTCGTTTCAAACCCGGCTCCTATAACTTGGAGTGTTCTGCAGCGTGGGTTCAGCCAATTAAATTGCGCATTCCCTTATTCCAAAATAGCGGGGTTCTGACAGGAATATTGTCCTATTTGGATAAGAGACAGCCATTTTTAGGTTGGTAAACCTATATACATTTTGGCTTTTTTTCCGGGTGCAGGTCAGTTTTGACCCAAACTATTGATTTGAGACGTGTTCCTCTTCACAAAACTGTTAGAGAAAATATTTGTGCGCTTTTCCTTCCCTGTTTGAAACTGGTCATATTCGTGCTTAAGTTCAGCTTCAGTAACGTTTTGTACTTTATTTTCGGCAGTTCAATTGTACGCTCGTTAGGAGAAACATAATGACGACCGTCCTGCTTAACCGTCGTAGCTTTGTCGCAGCCGGCAGCGCAGTCCTGGCAACCGGGGTTTCCGGCCTGTATTTGCCTGCCCTCGCAAAAGATCTCGCGCCGACCCGCTCAATGCGCGGTGGAGCCAACAATTACCGTCCGGGCGCACCCATCGTCGAACGGATAGGTGGCGGCGGCTTCTGGATGTCGGGCACCGTGCGCCGAGCCGGCGATGGCGCTCCGCTTGAGGGGCAGCGTATCCAGATCTGGGCCCATACCACTGAAGGGTATGAGCGGGATCCCCATAGCCATGGGGCCACGCTCACGGATGCGAACGGGGAATTCCGTCTTGAGATGCCACAAATTGTTCCCGCCTTTGGCCAAGCGCATGGTCACCTCGCCTATGACAGCGGTGATTATAAAACAGTCTTTCTGCGCCCGGTGATGCGGAGCTCCAAAGACACCAGCCTCGAGGCGCACTTCGTCCTTCAGCCGGCCTGACCGATTTGGATGCAAAAGGGATGAGATGGGTACGGGGACCCCTGATATGGGGGTTGGTTGTGATCGCCATGGCCGTACCCATGGCTGCGTCAGTGGCAAGCCCACAACTGGCATGGCGTGATCCCATATACATCGCCGCCGGATTTGCAGGGGTTGTCGCGCTCGCACTCCTGCTTGTTCAACCCTTGCTGATCAGTGGATACATGCCCGGATTGTCTGCACGTCGTGGACGGCGCATTCATCCCTGGATTGGCGGCGTACTGTTGTTGGCGATTGTGATCCACGTCGGCGGCCTTTGGATCACCAGCCCACCCGACGTCATTGACGCTCTTCTTTTCGTTTCACCAACGCTCTTCTCCCCCTTTGGCGTAACGGCCATGTGG
>JANQOC010000052.1 GCA_028279265.1 Hyphomicrobiales bacterium | reverse complement strand
AAAAACCGGTATGGTTGAACAGCAGAAACCGGATTGACTGATGACCGATTTGAATAATATTCCCGATCTCGATGCCCTGGAAGTCAGGGAACTGGTTGTTTCCCGTCAGATATCACCCGTGGAAGTCGTTGAGGCCACGCTGGGGCGGATTGAGAAAACGAATTCCGTCGTCAACGCCATTTGCACCCTGGATGCAGAACAGACCCTTGATACCGCAAAATCCCTGGAACAAAAACTCAGCCGGAATCCGGATGATGTCGGTCCACTGGCCGGGCTTCCCGTCGGTATTAAGGATACGACGGACACGGCTGGTTTGCGAACGACTTACGGTTCACCCCTGTACCGGGATCATGTGCCGGCGAAGGACGCGGAAGTTGTGAGCCGGGTCCGGAAAGCAGACGGTATTGTTATCGGCAAAACGAATACGCCGGAATTTGCGACCGGGGGCGTGACGGACAATGAATTGTTTGGCCCAACCTGTAATCCCTGGAATTTGGAAAAAATATCGGGCGGATCGACAGGGGGCGGTGCTGCGGGTCTGGCCAGCGGCATGTTTGCCCTTGCGACGGGCACGGATCATGGGGGATCTCTGCGCCAGCCGGCCTCTCTATGCGGTGTCGTCGGACTGCGCCCCTCGGTCGGCCTGGTTCCCGGTATTCCAAGCTCTCACTATTGGCAAACCATGTCGGTCAACGGCCCCATGGCACGCACGGCGGTCGATGTCGCACTTATCCTCGACGCCATCTGCGGGGCGACACCGGCTTACCCGCTCGCAACTCACCCGGGGTTCGACAATATCGTTCAGCAGGTTTCCAGCTATTCCGGTGCGGGAAAACGTTTTGCTTATATCGGCGAGATCTGTGATGTCGGCATCGATCCGGAGATCGAAAAGATTTGCCGTTCGGCAGCCAGAAATCTAAGCGTGACAGGTGCGGACATCGAGGAAATAGAGTTCGATCTGTCCGAGGCCCGCAATGTGTTCATTACACTGCGCGGTCAGATGATGGTCACCACCCAGTACAGGCATCTCGATCGCATTGATGAACTCGGTGAAAACCTCGCGGGAAATATTCGTCTTGGACTTGATCAGACGACGGAGCAATTGGCGGCTGCGGAAAACGCGCGGGGCCGGCTCATGGAACGGTTCATCGAATTGTTTCAGCGTTATGACGCGGTGCTGACTCCTTGTGTTCCCATCCATGCCTTTGGCATCAATGACGGTGCTCCCACTTCTATCGGCGATAAACCGATGAAATCCTATATCGACTGGATGGCGCCGACCTTTGTACTCTCCCTGTTCGGGTTGCCGACGGTTTGTGCGCCGGCTGGTCTCACCGCAGAAAACATGCCGACGGGATTACAAATCGTCGGACCGCGATTTGGCGAGGCTGAAGTCCTCGGGATAGCGCGACTGCAGCAGCAGCACGTAAATCTGGGTTCCTGCTTTGATCAAAACGACCGGTTGACCCGTTAATCCCCGTCAGGTCCGCTCATAAAAAAACGGTGCATTCAATGAATGCACCGCTATCTCAAACAGTCCCTGGCCGGGATTATTTGATGTTGTATTTATGCGGAATTTTCACGCCCATTTCTTCGGCGATTTCCAGATAACGCTTGAAGAGTTTCGATGCCGGCAATCCCTTGGCATCGAATTCCTTGGCTTTTTCATTGGCCCAGCCATCCAGCGCCATGGCCATTTTAGTCCGTTCTTCAAAAGCAAGTTCCTGAATCGTGGAACCGGCTTTTTTCAGGTTTTCGAGCGATGCGCCATAGCGTTTGGTCGACTCTTCAGCCGTCTTATCCATCCAGGAGTCGGCGACTTCTTTGAAGATTTTCTGAACATCGGCAGGGAGCTTGTTCAGTGTATTGTTGTTCATCGTCATCTGATAGAGAGATGTCGCTCCCCATCCGACAATCGTATACACCTTTGCGGGCTCATGCAGTTTGAAGCCAAACCAGGCCGTTGGAAAAATCACGAGACCTTCATAAACACCTGAATTCAATGAGTTATATGCTTCATTGAGGCTTGTCTGAACGGCTGTCGCGCCTGAGAGTTTGAGCCATGGCAGGTTCGGTCCGGCTCCGGCTATTTTTCTGCCCTTGAGGTCGCTCATTTTCGACCATTTGAACTTCGTTCCCAGACCGTAAGTCGAGAAGGTTCCGGCGCCGAGCCATGTCTGGTTGTATTTGTCCAGCGACTTCGTCCACTCGGGAAACTCTTTCAAAGTTTTCTTGGTGATCGCCAATTGCGTTTTGGGATCGTCTGTTACGAACGGCACGAAATAATGGAAGGCGAGATGAACACCTTTGTCTGGCTCGAAACAGGCACACCACAAACCGATGTCGAACAGACCCTTCTCGACGCCTTCAAGAACGTCAAAGGGACCGGAAACCGTGTTCCAGAGCTTGGTAAACTTGATGTCATGGCCGGTTTCTTTTTTGACCCTCTCGGTGACTGTCGGAACGAAATAGCTGTCAGCCATGAAAATCGGCTCCAGGGGCTTCATTGGCTGGCCGGAACCAATTTTTATCCTGAAGGTATCCGCCTGGGCCGTTGAAAATACCCACACAGACAGGGCCATCAACGTCACCATTAGACCCATGGCTCGCGAAAATTTGAAAGCTTGCATGTAATCTCTCCCTTTCATTGGATCATCCGTGTAGGCACTTTATTTTGTCAATTAGGCCGAAACACGAACAACAAGTCTCATTACGACAATCTTCGGTGTGCAAACGCCAGAAATTATCGAACGAGATGCTAGCATAGACATACTAGCGGCAACTAATCAAATCGGCAATTTAAGTTTAATTGAAGTCAATTGCCCGCAATGCCAGCGATGCGCGTCGTGATTTCCGGTGTCAACTGGCGAACCGGTGGCTAATTCTGCAGACCCGGTTCTCTGTGATAATGATATATGGTGGCGTGCAACAATCTAAATCAAAATTTGTCACAGGCGATAAGTCTGATAGATTATATACGCGATTAGCGCTATAAAACTAAAAACAGAAGAGATCGCCAATGAGTGTGGACGCACGCCAAGATGTTGACTGGGTAACCTGGTCGACAAACATATTGAGCACAATTTCCTGTTTCTGGGTTCTGCTGCTCATGGCCATTTTTCTCTACGACATAATCGGCCGGGAAGCTTTCAATTCACCATTTCTTGGTACTCATGAAATTGTTGGTAATTCCATTGTCGGTATCCTGTTTCTTGAACTTCCGTCTTCGATAAAGAGTGGGGCGATGTTGCGAACGACCATTGTCTACAACATCGCCGGTGAGTTCTGGCGGCGCCTGATCGACAGCCTTTCGTACCTGCTGGGAATAGTCCTATTTATTTCCATCATTGTCGGCGGCTGGAGTGCGATGATTGTCGGCTGGCAGATAGGAGAAATCGAAGGTGCCGGTGCCTTCGAAGTTCCGGTTTATCCCGTGAGAACAGTTATTGTGATCTTCTCAGCGATTTGCGCTCTGGTTTATCTGCAATTGCTGGTCCTTACGTGGTTGGGAAAAGCGCAGCCTAAGGCGGGCTGATCTTTCAGGAAAGCAAAAAAAGAGATCTTCACAAAACAAGATTGAAGAATCTAGAAGACGGAATTCAAATGGATCCAAGTGTCGTACTCATCGTTGTCGTGATCTTTATGATTACGTTTGTCATTCTCGGTCTTCACATCGGTATCGTTCTCGGCATTGCATCACTTCTCGGGGCTTATCTGCTTCTTGAAGATGTTGGAATCGCCTTGGAGCTCGCCAACCAGGCAGCTTACGGCGTCTTACGGAACTCGGTATTCGCTGCCATACCCTTGTTTGTGCTAATGGGTGAGTTCATGAGCAAGTCGGGTATGGCCGGTGATCTCTACAAACTCTCCAACTACTTCCTGAGAAAACTGCCGGGAAGATTGGCCGTAGCAACGGTTTTCGGAAACGCGATCTTTGCCGCCGTGACCGGTGTGAGCATTGCCTCGGCGATGACGTTTTCACGTATTGCCTATCCCGAGATGAGAAGCCTGGGCTACAAGCGATCCTTTGCCCTCGGTTCGATTGCCGGCAGTGCTTCCCTGGGCATGCTCATTCCACCCAGTGTTCTGCTCATTGTCTGGGGCATTGTAATTGAAGAATCGATTGGCAAGCTGTTTCTTGCGGGCTTCATTCCGGGCATCATACTCGCCGTGCTGATGGGGGCTTACTGTTCCCTGCATGCGGGACTTCGCAAAGAACTTGCCCCCTTGCCGGCCAAGGACGAAGATCTGAAACCGACGGGGAAGGAAATGTTCAGCGGTCTCGGTGTCATTGCCCTGATCCTGCTTGTTCTCGGCGGCCTGTTCATGGGTTTCTTCACCCCGTCGGAATCCGCTGCTGTCGGTTGTGCCGGAGCCATCGTCTTCTCGTTTGTCAAAGGGCTTTCCATTTCCGATTATCGCGTCGCCATTATTCAGTCTGGCAAAACAATTGCTCCCATCCTGTTTCTCTTGATGACGGCCGCCATGTATGCAAAATTCCTCGCCCTCGGTGGAATAGCGGACATCATCCAGGGATATATTACAGACCTCGGCCTTGGGGCTTTCGGGACGACAATGCTGATGATCGCGATCTGGCTGGCGATGGGGACATTGATCGATTCCATTTCGATCATTCTGCTGACCGTCCCCATATTCTGGCCCCTGGCCGAAGCCGCGGGGTGGAATGTTTACGCCTTTGCGATTTTCGGAATTCTGGCGATTGAAGCAGGCTTGCTGACACCACCGTTCGGACTGCTCGTCTACACAGTGAAAGGTGCGGTTCCGGATTCGTCGGTGACGCTGGGAGAGATTTTCAAAGGCTCGATTCCTTACTGGATACTGATGCTCATCGTTATGATCATCATCTGGATCTGGCCGGCGACCGCCGTCTACCTCACCCGTTGATGCAGGCCGCCCGCAGCGC
>JANQOC010000023.1 GCA_028279265.1 Hyphomicrobiales bacterium | reverse complement strand
TTAATAGCTGTTTCCAATGGTCAAGGTCGAAGACATCTAAAGCGGACCTTGAGCGATTGGCATACAAGTATTAGTAAATTTGAATTTGTAAAACTATGTGTACGGACTAATATACTCTGATCTGAAGAATGAGAATAAAAAAGGGAGTGAGCATCGGTCCCAGGTAAATTCAGATAAGTTCAAGGGAGGAAATTAAAATGTTTAATATCAAACAAGTCATAAATTTAGCCATCATATCTATATTTGCTCTAATTTTGGGATTCAGCCAATCCGCTCAAGCACAGAAAATTAAGATAGCACTCTCTGAACCACCGTCAGACGAAGTTGCGCACATTTTTGTTGCTCTTGAGCGTGCGAAAGCGAATGGACTGGATTACGAGTGGACGGCATTTTCCGATGAAGAATTAGCCATCCAGGCGATCCTGAGCGGGCAGATGGATATCGGTTTTGGAACTCCTTATTCGGTCATGCAGCGATCCAAGGCACCAGTACGCATTATATTTCAGATGTCGAAGCTGAAGTTCTTTCCCGTGTCTTCCAAAAAATATTCAAAACTCGAAGATCTGAATGGTGAACCCATTATGCTCCACTCCCGGGGTGGCGGGACAGATTCCATTGCGAATGTGATTGAGGATCGTCTGAAGATAAAGTTCGGCAAACGTTCATACGTGCCGGGTTCATCAAATCGTATCGCCGCCCTCATTGCGGGCCAGACCGATGCGACAATTGTTGATCTCTCCAACAAAAACAAACTCGTCAAACTCAAAGGCGATGAGTTCAACGTGTTGCCACTATTTGAAGTCGATGCCAGTGACGAAGCGTTGTTTGCAAACCTGGACTGGATGAAGGCGAACAGCAAGTCGATCGATATATTCGTGAAGGCACTCGTAAGTGTTTATCAGGATATGCACAAGGATCCCAGCATCATCAAACGGGAAACAGACCCCAACGGTCCGATCGGCCAACTGCCAAAAGAAGTATTGGATGGTCTTGACGGCTTCTTCAAAGACGCCATCGCCGGCGGCCTTTACGATCCGAATGGCGGCGGCATGAAAGCCGCAAAAGCTGATTTGGAGTGGTACTCAAAGGCAGGTCAGTTAAAAGGTGACCCGTCTTCACTCAATCCCAACGACTTCTGGTACTTTAAACCTTTGGAAAATGCGGCGAAATAGTCGTTCGTGCTTTTAGCCGGCGGAGACCTTAAAGGCCTCCGTCGGCAGCCTATTATTTTTTTTCCGGAAGGCCACCATGCTGACGAAACATCGTGCCGTCTTATTAAAGATTTTCTCTGCGTTGATTGTCTTTAGCGCATGGGAAATCGCCGGCAGAATTCCTGTAAGTTTTGCTTTTCCCACATTTATTGAATCTATCAGCGCCTTCTGGGTCATGTTGAAAGATGGCACGCTTCTTAAGGCCTACATCGAAACTCTCAAACCTCTTGTCGTCGGAATTCTCATTTCCGCGTTTTTGGGTATTGGATTGGGCTTGTGGATTGGGCTTAGTCGCGTATTTGACTGGCTGGTTTCACCCATTTTCGTCGTCATGCAGACGGCCCCCCTGGCTGCGCTTATTCCCTTGCTCGTCATGGCCTATGGAATTGGATTGACCTCGAAAGTGTTTGTCGTCTGCATAATGGCGATGCCGGTGATTGTTCTGAATACGGCCGGAGCCGTCCGAAATACCTCCGAGTCACTCATCGAAATGGGCGAGTCATTTCTTGGCACCCGAAAGGACATCATTCTGAAGATTATTCTGCCCTCAGCATTTCCGATCATATTTGCGGGACTGCGTCTCGGGGTATCCGCAGGTTTCATCGGCGCCGTTCTGGCAGAACTTAAGATCACTCCGACCGGAGTTGGTGATATCATTACCTATAGCCGCTCCATTGCGGACTATCCCAGTATGTACGCTGCAATTGCCTCAATTATTATTCTAGCGGTTCTGTTTTTGAACGTGCTCGAACGGATTGAAAATTATTTTCTGCAGGGAAGTCGAAAATCTCTGATAGCCGACTAAATCAAAAGAACTCAAAGAAGAAATAGCAATCATGGCAGGCAATGCAGAAAATGCGGTTAGTGTCAAAAGCGTTTATAAAAATTACGGAAAAGTCGAAGCGCTTCGTGACCTCAGCCTTGATTTTCCCCGAGGCCAGTTGACGTCTCTGTTGGGGCCATCGGGATGTGGCAAGACGACCCTGCTTAAGATAATTGCCGGACTTCTTCCTGCGACAAGTGGTGAAGTCCTGGTGAATGGCGAGAGCGTCAAAGGCCCCGGTCCTGATCGTGCCTTTGTTTTCCAGGACTTCGCCTTGATGCCCTGGGCAACGGTCATCAGGAATGTGGCTTTTGGCCTGGAGCTTCGCGGCGTTGCGAAATCCGAACGAGAAGCGATCGCCGAGAAGTACATATCCGAAGTAGGCCTTAAGGGATTTGAGAAAAGTTTTCCCCATGAACTGTCCGGGGGCATGCGACAGCGGGTCGGATTGGCGCGGGCGTTAAGCGTCGACGCGCAGGTGCTGTTGATGGACGAACCTTTTTCAGCGGTTGATGAACAAACAAGGCGCAAATTTCAGGAAGACCTTCTAAACCTGGTACAGAACGAAACTAAGACATTCATCTTTGTAACTCACTCAATCGAGGAAGCTGTCTATGTTTCGGATCAGGTCGCCATTTTGCTCCCACGTCCGAGTCGGGTCATGGAGGTCATACGCCCGGAAGGATTTCGACAGAATGCCGACGTCAATAGCATTCGGCGTGATCCCGAATATCTCGACATCGTCGACAGAATATGGGCGGCCCTTCGGACTTACGTGGAATAGGTGAGCTAGCATGACAGTCTTCGGTTACAAATTACCAAACATGTCCGCACTCATCCTCTGGGGTTTGCTGTGGGAGATTGTCGGTCAGCTGGAAATTACTTTTTTCCTACCGCCCCTGTCGGCGATTTTTGCGACATTGATCGAGATCGGTGGAACCAAACCGTTTCTGAAAGCTCTGCAGGAAACGGCACATGCCTTTTCTGTGGGGATCACCTCGGCGATCGTCATTGGCGTACCCGTTGGAATTCTCATGGGCAAAAGCCGGCTCATTGATGAATTGCTGCTACCCTGGGTCAATCTGTTCTTAAGCGCACCGCTCACGGCACTCGTTCCCGTGTTGATGGTGCTGTTTGGATTCGGTATTCGGGCGATCATAATTACCACGGCATTGTTTGCCATTTGGATTATTGTGTTGAACTCGCGGGCAGGCGTTCTTCAGATCAATCGTTCCCTG
>JANQOC010000006.1 GCA_028279265.1 Hyphomicrobiales bacterium | reverse complement strand
ATTCCACTCACTAATGCACTGACGCAATCCACGATACATCAACTGGAACAATCGATCGCTGTCGAAAAAGCCCTCCGAATTGGTGAGGTAATGGCCGCGTATCCCGAATTCAGAAGCGAGTTCGACAAGACAGTCGACAAGTTCAATAGCTTGAATGTGAAACTCGAAAAAGAACTCAAGGGCAACTCGGAACTCATCAAATCTTTCCTGCGCACGACGCATTCGCAGCATGAAAAAAATATGTACCAGACCGCAGCAGCTGAAATATCGCAAATAGGTCGGCAGCGCGAGAGTTATTCTTCCCTGGCGACAAAACTGTTTGGGCTGTTGAAAGAGAATGCGCTGGAAGACGTTCTGAAACTGACTTCTCAGATGGATGCAATTATCTCTCAACTTGATCTTCGATCTGAAGAATTATTGTTGCGTGTTGAAAAATTTACGGAAGAGTCTGTGAAGCTTGCTGAATCCCATGAGCGTCAAGCCCAGAAATGGTTGCTTATATTTTCCGCGGTTTCCATTTTAGTGGGCGTTGTTGTGGCATTCCTGATGGTTCGCCGTTCCGTCAAAATACCTCTGTCGAATCTGGCAAATTCTGTCGACCAGCTGGCGAGCGGAAATACAGATATTGAAATTCCTTCAAACACGGCGAATGATGAACTCGGTCGGATTTCTGACGCCCTGCGCATCTTCAAAGACAATCTTGCTGAACGTCAAATGCTGCAATCGGAACAGGCAGAGCTGCATTCTGTTCAAAGCCAGAGACAGGCCGAGGTCAATAGGCTTATTACCGGGTTTCGCGATCAAATTGAACAGATCATCGGTGCCGTAAGAAGCAATACGGAAAACATGAACCTGGCTTCCGAAGCGCTGAATTCTGCTGCCATCACCACAAAGTCTCAGGCCGTCAATGCCTCGTCTGCCTCTGAGCAGGCTTCTCAGAATGTGAATGTCGTGGCTTCTGCGTCAGAGGAGCTGTCAGCCTCAATAAGAGAGATCTCCGAACAGGTCGCGCAAACCCAGACGATCGTCACCCGTGCCTCCCAATATGCTTCTGATACAGATTCCAAAATCGCCAGCCTGTCCCAGTCAGCGCAAAAAATCGGTGAAGTCATTTCCCTGATCCAGGATATTGCAGAGCAGACGAACCTGCTGGCGCTTAATGCGACAATCGAAGCTGCAAGAGCCGGAGAAGCCGGCAAGGGATTCGCGGTTGTGGCTTCCGAGGTGAAGGAACTGGCCAATCAGACAGCCAAGGCAACCGACGCCATATCCGAGCAGATTTCGGAAATTCAGACTGAAACGGAAACCTCCGTCGATGCGATCCGCAAAATTGATGAAATTATGCGGGAAGTGAGCGCATCGACCGCGGCGATTGCCGCAGCAGTGGAGGAACAAAGTGCCTCAACCGCAGAAATCAGTGAAAACGTGCAGCATGCCGCAGCCGGCGCGAACGAAGTCAACCAGAATATTTCAGGTGTGAATGAAGCTACCGAGGAGAACCAGAAGACCGCCAGCGATGTTCATGCCGCATCAAAAGAGCTTCACGAAAGTGCCGATGAATTGTCGCATATTGTTGATGATTTCCTCAGCAGCGTCCAGGCGGCCTGAATTCGACTTTGTTAGCAGAGTTCCGGATTTTCATTTTGAGGAGATGTAAATCTCTTCCCGCACTTTGTTCACATAAATGTCCGATTTGTGATGTTTCTTCTCTCCTATCAATAGCGCGGGTGTAGCCAATTTGATGGAGCGCCCATTATGAGTGGTCGCAAGAGCGGTTTCTGCTTGGCCGGACCACACAAATAAGCTCGGGATAGTTTTCTTATCATCAATCATTTCCTGGTCTGTATCTTCAACGTTGACGTTCGATTTGTTATCATTCCGGGATAAATTTCTTGGTGACAGGCAGGATTTGAACTCCTGGGTCGTCTTCTAGTTCACTTGAGGTGGGAATTATGTATCTGAAGTATTGCAAGCAATTGCTGATTTTTTTAGTCGCGATGGTACCTGTCGGGGTAAATGCTCAAATCTGGTCAGGTGCCTCGCAGCCGGGCCAGATGCAAGAGTTCCAATCCGGGATGATTACGGATGCCCAATTCACGATTGAATTCGGGAATTCAACGGGAAGCATTGTGAGGTTGCTCGAGAGCCAGGGATATACCGAGGTACAGATTACGAAGAGAAAACTGACTTCCGTGCGCGCCCAGGCCTGTTATCGGGGCAGCCGTTACGTGGTCAAGGTTAAAACCATTGGTGGCATCATCGATCGCGTCTCAAAAATCGGTGAGTGCCGGCCAACAGTCTCTGCGGAAGATTTGACCAAGCAACTCAGACAGGACGGGTATAGACGCATATCGATCGAAGATTCCGGATCGGACGGATTTAGAATATTGGCCTGTCGAAGTAACAAGCGTATTGCCTTCCGCTTTGATGAATACGGTCAGGTCGTCAATCGCAAAGATTTGGGGAGATGCCGTGATCAGCTCGACGTTGCCGAGATCAAGCAGCGATTGCGAGAAGACGGATATAACCGGATAGATCTTATCAGCGAAGAAAACAGACGATATCGGTTCCGTGCCTGTCGCGGTACAAATCGGTTTGAAATTCGCGTGGGTCGCAGAGGCAGAATTCAACTCGAAGACAGGATCGGTCGCTGCTCGCCTCCCATCGAGGCAAGACAGTTAAGAGAAATTGTCGAAAAAAGAGGCTACGACAGGGTCGTTGTTATCGATCGAAAGCTACCGGTCTATGGTGTTGAAGCCTGCCAGGAATCCAAGCTGATGCAACTCTCCATCAACCGGTTTGGTGAAATTAAAAAAGTGACCCGTATTGGCAAATGTGATCCTCCTCTCAACAGCAGACAGATCGCAGCCCTTTTGAGAGAAACCGGCGCGAACCGTATTGAAGTGGAATCTCTGGGTCGCCGTGGGTTCATTACGCGAAGCTGCCTCAAGCAGGTGAAATATCGCAATGAGTTCGATGTCTACGGATCTTCACTTGAGAGAACGCGTATTGGCAAGTGTGCACCGCCGCCGCGTTTGACCAAAGTCGTTCGTGACTTCCGCAATGATGATTATTCCAACCTGAGAATTATTGTCGAAGGTTGCCGTAATGGTCGGCGTATTCAAACCCTTATCGATGAATATGGTGAGATCAAAAACCGGCGTCGCGTCGGTTCTTGCCGATAATCGTCAGATACCCTATTGCCTCTGGCCCTAGTCGCGGCCAGAGGTGATAACCAATTCGTCAAATCTTCAGCCAAAGCCCTTCTATAAGCTACGGAACGTGATATCCTTGACAGGACCGCATTTGATCGGACCGTCGAGGATTTTATGGCGCGAATTTTTAAGCTTTGGGGCGTCTGTGCCCTGTTCATTCTGCCTGCTGTTTTTTTTACTTCTTACGCGCACGCACAGGATGCCGAGGCAACGGGGCAAGTCGAAGAAAAGTCACTCAACGACAATCAACTTGAAAAGCTCCTGGAACTGGCAAAAGAGCGAGATGTTCGCGTCGTCGTGATTTCGCCCGACAGGAGTTCCGCGGAAAGCGCTGCATCCGACAAAACTCTGATAGAATCCGCTTATACCCGCTGGTCCAATTTCCGAAGTGAGTTCCGGCAGCTGCTCAGTGAATCCGACAGTTTCTTCGATGATTTTTCCAGTGCCTTTGATTTTGATCGACCCGATGAACAGGCCACCTCGTTTACTGCCGTGTTTCTCTCAACCTTACTGATATTGTTCCTCGGTAGGATCGGAGAACATTTCTACCAGCTGAAACTCACCGAGAAGTGCAAGAAAATCTGGCCCGGTACTCCGACCAATAATCCGGAAAAAATGGCCTTCCTCCTGATGGAGTATTTTGGCCGGGTCATCGGTATCGTGGTGACCTCTTTGCTCGCGTTCATTGTCGCCAATATCTTGTTTGGCGACCATAAATTGATCACCCAGTTCCTGATCATCATCGTCACCGCCGTCGCCGTCTGCAGGATGATGATCGGTTTCTGGCGTGTCTGGCTGGCGCCGGAAATGCCCGACCATAGGATTCCCGGTATTAGCAATGCCCAATCCACAAATCTGAATTACTGGCTGATAGGTAGTGCCGCACTAACCTGTTCCATCTTGGGGCTGGCCCACTGGCTGCGCCTGCTCGAACTGGAGCAAAATTCCTTCAAGCTTTTTGCACTGGGCGTCAGTTTGGTATTTTTCGGTTTTCATATCCTATTGCTTGTACTTAATCGGCAAACGATATCGCAGGCATTTGGTCTCACAGGAAATGTTGAGTCTTCTCGCTCAACCTGGTCTGAATTGGTCATTGCGAACTGGCTGCCCCTATCCCTTGTTTATATTGTCGTGACGGCCTTGGCTGTCACAATCAGGCTTGTTCTGGAGGTGCCCGGTGCCGGTAATTTGGGGGCGGGCATGGTACTTGTCGTGATTGCATCTTTGATGCTGTATGCCCTGGGAACGGTCATTATCGAGAAATGTTTTCAACCCATTGCCCAGGACAACAAGCTCGAAACTTCGGGGCTAAAGATATCGATCGATAATCCGGATAAGTTGGAGCCAAGTGACCTTTCCGAGCAAGATCAAACTAACAAGTACTCGATTCTGCGGACGCCGGAATTCTCTTCTCTGGCACGCCGCATTTCCGCTGTCCTTATCATCTTCTTTGCCATCGGCAGTATATTTACTTTGTGGGGAGTTGGCATATTCGATGCCCAGAGTAAGATCGTCACGTTTTGGGATGTCATTCTACTTGGATTTGTGGGGTATTTTGTCTACGAAGCGACCCGGATTCTGGCGAAGACGAAAATAGAGCAGAAACTGCACAGTACCGATAATTCAGCCGGCAACAGCAACATATCGAGGCTGGCTACGCTGCTGCCGCTGTTCCGTAATTTCATCCTTGTCGCCATTGTCGCTATATTCCTGCTCATGATCCTTGCCCGCCTGGGAATCAACATCGCGCCCCTACTTGGTGGTGCGGGCGTTGTCGGTATTGCGCTGGGTTTCGGCGCCCAGACGCTGGTTCGGGACATATTTTCCGGCGCATTTTTCCTGGCTGATGATTCTTTCCGCAGAGGGGAAATCATCGACGTCAACCAGGTTCGGGGAACGGTCGAGAAAATATCAATCCGGTCGATGCAGGTCCGTTCCATTGACGGCGCGTTGCATACTCTGCCCTTCGGAGACATTCAGATGGTCAGCAATTTTTCCCGTGACTGGGCCATGATGAAGCTGAAACTACGGCTGACTTTCGACACGGATGAAGCAAAGGTTCGCAAACTGCTCAAAGAGCTGGGCAAGGATTTGAAAAGCGATCCCGAAATCGGTGATCTGTTTTTGCAGCCCATGAAGTCCCAGGGTATTACGAAAATGGATGACTCGGCGATGATAATCGGCGTGAAATTCAAAACCCGTCCCGGCGATCAATGGTTGGCGCGACGCTACGTATTTGCCAAGATCCGCGAGTTGTTTCAGTCCGAGGGTATCCGTTTTGCGAATCGTGAGGTCACTGTCCGATTATCCGAGGCTGAAGGCGATGATCTGGATCAGGACACAAAGCAAAAAATTGCAGGAGCCGTCTTGCCAACCCTGGAAACAGGTGCAGCAGAATAGTCTGGGTTGGTAGAAACGCAATCGATATTCCCGAAGGGTCTCTATCCGGTTTGTTGCTCCGCGACTTTCTGAGTGCGTCGGGTTTTGCGGCGTGTTTTTGGTGCAACCGGAAAGGTCTCGGGTTGTCCAAATGGCAGTGTTTCAACATAGAGAGATGACGATGGAAATGCGAATCCGCTTTTGTTGCGTTCGACAATTTCCTTGATTCTCAGTGCCAGTTCTTCTTTTATCCTGAGCCATTCCCCCCATTTGGTCGTTTTTGTAAAGCAGTAGAGCATAATATTGATGCTCGAATCCGCAAACTCATCGACGACGACAAACGTGGATACACGCTTAGGATCGGTTTCAAATTCTTCGTTTTCAAACACATATTGTTTTATTTCGGCGACGATATTTTTCAGCTGTTCCTGTGTCGTGCGATATTCCAGTCCGATTTTCCAATAAATCCGCCGGTTCGTCATACGTGAAAAATTAGTAATAGGCTGACTGGTCAGGGCCCGGTTCTCGACGACGATCAAAGCCTTGTCGAAACGCCGGACCTTGGTCGTCATCAGACCTAGATGTTCTACGACGCCTTCGATTTCTGAAGTCTTGATCCAGTTGCCGATCTCAAAAGTACGATTAAAAAATATCGTTATACCCGCGAAGAGATTGGAAACCACATCCTTCGCAGCTAACGCGACGGCCATACCGATTAAGCCGAGACTGCCCAATACAGCGGCAACGTTAAAGCCCCATTCCTGGAGAACCGCTGATATCCCAAGGGCAAAGATTATGATTTTAAAAATCCGAACGAAAAAACCGCGCAGTGTTTCACGTGCCGTCGACGAGGTGTCCAGTTTCGAGAGAAATCGGTTTATGACGAGCGACAGCGGTTCAACAAAATTATAGAGAACCCAGAAGAGTGTTCCGGCAATCATCGATCGAATGAGAATTCCCATCCACGAGTCAGTCTGTTCATATATTCCCGTTGCATGAACGGCTATGGAAAATCCCACCAACACAAAGGCGAAGCGCAAGGGCTGCACCAGGGCCTCTATAAATCTATTGTCCAGATCTGTTTCGGTCCGGCGCGCCAAAGCTCTAAATACATTCAGGATCTGCCGGACAATGAATACCCGGGTCAGAGCAAAACACAGAACGATGACAATCGATGCTGCAATCGCGCCAAAGCCTGTTCCCAAAACGCCTGTGGTCCATACCTGGACAATATTATTCCAGAACGTGCTGAAAAAATTCATGATGTCACGCTTGTCTTAGCTTTCCAATTAACCGAAAATTTGTGATACGTGTTTACGGGCGCCGCCACCGATCCGCCGATAATCTGCGGTACCTGACGGGCAAATACTGATCTCTTCTATGTGTTTAAGAAGCGATTACGGAAATACAAGAGCAAACGATTGCTTTTCCACCATCGCTCGTCTCTATTTGCATGCTGAAAACAGAATGTTGTCTGCCTATGACGGAAACAATACAGAAATTCCCTCGATCCGGTTGGTCGCTACCCTGATTTCAGCTTGTTCATGGCCACAGAAACACCGCCCGACTGAATGGGAACGTTGCCGATATCAAGCGCCATTTCGACACCGGTAAGGGTTCCCGTCAGCATGAGATCGTTGCAATCTCCCAAATGGCCAATGCGAAACGCTCTCTGTGATAATTGACCGAGGCCGGTGCCCAGGGAAACATTGAACCTGTCCAGTGCGATTTTCCGGATTTCATCGGCATTGATCCCGTCAGGCATCATCAGTGCCGTTGTTACATTGCTGTGATGATCCGTCTGGCGGCATACGGTTTCCAATCCCCAGGCCTGCACGGCCGCCCGCGTGGCTGCGCCATGTCTTTGATGGCGGCGATAAACTTCTTCAATAGTTTCGCTCTGAATGAGATTCAGAGCCTGTTCCAGTCCGAACATCAGGTTTGTTGGCGGCGTATAGGGGTAGAACCCGTCCTTGTTGCTTTTGATCATGGGCTCCCAATCCCAATAGGCCTTTGGAAGTTTTCCGTTTTGCGCAAATTCCCGTGCTTTGTCACTGACAACATTGATGCCTATTCCCGGAGGCAGCATGAGTCCTTTCTGAGAGCCGCTGATCGTGACGTCCACCCGCCATTCCTTATGCTTGTAGGGAAGAGAACCGAGAGAAGAAACGGCATCCACGAGAAGAAGAGCGGGATGCTGTGCCGCATCCATAGCTTCTCGAACGCTGCCGACATTGGTTTCGACGCCGGTAGATGTTTCATTGTGCACGACACAGACGGCCTTGATCCCGTGTTCTTTGTCTTGGCGCAATAACGTTTCAACCCTGTCGGGATCGATGGCCGCCCCCCAATCTCCTTCTTCAAATTCGATGTCCAGTCCCAGATCAGTTGCGATATTCTTCCAGAGTACTGCAAAATGACCGGTTTCAAAGGCCAGTACCTTGTCGCCCGGAGATAGGCAATTTGAAAGAGCCGCTGTCCAGGCGCCCGTCCCCGAAGAGGGATAGAGAACAACCGGATCGGAGAAATCAAAAATCTGATCGAATTTCTGCAGAATGGACTTGGTGAGTTCCTGAAACTCAGGTCCACGATGATCGATCGTCGATTTAGCGATGGCAAGGAGGACGGACTCGGGGACATTGCTGGGGCCGGGGACCTGCAGGAAATGGCGACCTATTGTTCTTGTCATTCAGTTTTTCCTTTTCTTAATGCCGTTCAATCTTCCCAAGGATCCCGACAATTTTCAAAATCCTACATTGTGTAACCCAGTATTCAACTCCGTTAAGACAATTTAGGAATTTGAAGAGTGGTGATGGGTAAAAGCGGTTTTAATTGTATCGATTTCGTCTCGCAATTTACCAAATTGAAACAGTTGGGCTTAGCCTAATCCTTAATTTGTGAATTTTATTAATTTTCCTGATCCCCATTAACTAAATAAAAACACGAAATAACAAGGAGTTAAAGATCTTAATAGATTGACAAATCATTAACATTTGCAATTTCCAGCATGTTGGAATTATGGGCCTGCCTTTTGCGAAACACCTGATGTCTTAATTTTTAGTCTTCGAGGTGTATCCAATGAGTTCTTTATTCCATTCTATCCTCAAATTTCGAGATGATGACAAAGGCGGGGTAGCCATAATATTCGGCATTTGTTTTGTCGTTCTCGTTGCCTTCATGGGGTTGGCAATTGACGGCGCGCGGGTTGTTTATGCAGCACGTTCCACCACAATGGCCCTTGATGCGGCTGCACTCGCTGCGGCGAAGGTTCTTAGTGAAACCGATGCCTCTAATGAGGAAATTCAAAACATTGCCAGGGAGTATTTCGAGGCCAATGTCGAGAATACCGAGGGAATGGATGTCGATTTTGAAGATCTGCAAGTTGTTATTGATCGTAGTGTTCCGTCAGTTCGCCTGTCGATTGAAGGGGCCGTCAACAACACGTTTTCCCGGGTCATGGATTTCGATGCTTTTTCTTTCAGTCGTAATTCGACTGTAATCTATGACCGCAAGGATATCGAACTCGGTGTCATGATTGATATTACGGGCTCAATGAGCGGAACCAAGATCGCCGATCTGAAAGAGGCCGCAAGGGATCTGGTCGACATTCTGCTACCCGAAGATGGAAATCCTCCGGATCAGAAAACGCGTATTGGATTTGCTCCCTATTCCGCCACCGTGAATGCCGGTTCTTATGCCGCAGTCGTCAGCGATGAAGAGAGCCTCGATGGGTGCGTATTCGAGCGCACAGGCGCCGACGCCTATACGGATGCGGCACCGGATTCCGGTAACTTCCTGAGCGCTGAAGATAATCCTACCGACCCGGAAAACTACAAGTACTCTTGCCCGGCAAGTGAGATTCTACCGATAACAGATAGTCGTGCTCAGTTGACTTCCAGCATCAATAGTTTCGCAACGGGTGGATGGACCGCCGGGCATCTCGGAACCGCGTGGGCCTATTATCTGATTTCACCAGAATGGTCTGATATCTGGCCGGCAGATAGTGAGCCTGTCGAATATAATGAAGCGGACACGATTAAAGCCGTTATCCTGATGACAGATGGGGAATTCAATACGAGCTACCTGAATGGAGCAGAAAATCAGACATCCTCAGACCAGGCGATAGAGATTTGCGATGATATGAAAAGCAACAATGTTGTGATCTATTCCGTCGCATTTCAGGCTCCTGCAGCTGCTGAAGCTACCCTCCGTGCATGTGCTTCGGATGATGGCGGCTACTTCAATGCCGACAATGGCGAAGCTCTGAGAGAAGCATTCCGGGATATCGCCATCAGGTTGCTGAATCTCCGAATCTCAGGTTAACTCGAAGACGCCTGAGCTTGTGGAGTTCAAAACTGAAAGTGGATCGGAACTCAATCGATATGCGGATCGGCGTTCCGGTCTACTTTCAGATTAACTTATGAATTTCCTCAATATAACAATATCATACCATCCAAATTTGAGATTCGTTTCAGGTCAAAAATATTTCGTTATTCCGATCACGAATTGAACACAGTTTTGCCCACTGTTTTTCAAACCTAAAACACAAACCTTTTCCATATTTGAATCGTTAACTTTTTCTTAACAGCTTTTAGTCGGACCGGAGTTTTTCAACTCACAAAAGTTGTTCGGCACGTGTTTGTAGTGTTTTGCTTAAGAGTAAGCAGGCTCGGAAGATTTACAGGAGCGCGTACTCGTTTCAGTCCAACCTTAGTGGAACGATACAACCGCTCTGTGCTTTGACCCGAATTTCGAATTTGATCATTTTAATGATCGACAATTCGCTTTAATTTACCAGAATTTTTTGCCGGGATCCGCAAACTCTCCTTTTAGATTATCTGCTTTTGTATTGAATGCGAGGTGGAAATAGTGCGTTCGGTTTCGCAACCGATCGGACTGCCGCCTTCAACTTCAGACAATTGACAGACGTTTTGGTTCGGTATCTGCCGAACCGTCCTGATTTAAATTTGGGTGGGAGAAGGCTCATTTTTAACTTGGGGGACAAAACGGTGTACACAGTCGAGAATCTAAATTCCTTTTTCCGCATTATTGGTATTGGATGTTTGATTTTCATCGCTTCGTTCATGTCGGAGCGCGCATTTGCAGAACAAGCCGGACAAAAATCCGGTTTAGCCGGCGATCAGAATGGAGCTGTCCTTCAGGATCTGAAAGCGGCCAGTGCGGCTTTCAAGCTTGATCGGAAGAATAGGATTCCCGGTTCATCGGGAAAGCCGAAATACGACCAGGTTGCGCAGGCCGTCATCGCAAAAGAGAATCCGGAAGATGAACTTCTGAGGGAATCTCTGGACAAATATGAAAAATCAAAAGCTGCGAAAAACAGGAATAAGAACCCTCGTCCTGAAGAAGGTAAAGAGGGGGAACTTTCGGCCGATGAGCAACATTTGCAGCTGTTCGTCGAAAACCGGTATCCTTCCGCAAACACTTGCGGGATCTGTCATCCAAAGCATTATAAAGAGTGGTCGGTTTCGCAGCATGCCTATGCGCAACTAAGCCCTGTCTATCTCTCTTTAAATAACAAAATCAATAAGTTGAGTAATGGGTCCAATGGCGATTTCTGTTTGCGTTGCCATAGTCCCGTCGGCGCAAACCTGGGCGAGAGTCCTTACCAATCCAACCTGACCCGCCATCCGACTTCCCGCGAAGGTATCACCTGCGTTGTTTGTCACAGGATCAACAAAACCTACAACAAGGTCAGCGGCAGGTTGGCGCTGGTTGAAGGTGGACTTACGGAGCCTGTTTTTGGTCCCCAGGGCAACAAGGGCGTCAAGGATGTGCTGGATGATCCAAAAACATTCCGTGTCGTAACGGATCCCGAAAAACCGGGTCGGCAAATCCACAATGAAGCCAAGCTTTTTACTTCGATTCAGACACCGACATTTTGTGGAAGCTGCCACGATGTAACACTGTTTAACGGTTTCAGGCTGGAAGAAGCCTTCAGTGAATATCGCCTGTCTCCTGCCGCGGCAAAGGGTGTTACCTGCCAGGACTGCCACATGGGCAAAGAACAGGGCAAACCCTCGGGATACGAGCAGGGACCTGCTGCCGTGGTCGGCGGAGAGCCCACAGAGTCGCGCAAACTGACGAGCCATCTGTTCGCCGGACCTGATTATTCACTGATTCACCCCGGAATCTTTCCGCATAATCAAAAAGCGGCTGCCTTCAAGACGCTCCAGGAGTGGATCGAATTCCGACATGAAGAAGGCTGGGGAACGGACAAATTTGAGAACAGCGTATCTGCCGGCTACAAATTTCCCCAAGCCTGGGCATCGATCGATGACCGCTATGAGGCGCGTGAAATCCTCAAGGAGCAATTTGAACTCCTGAAATTCGCCGAAAGGAAGAGAAAAGAAGTTCTGCGCAATGGCTTTCACCTCGGTGACATTCAGGTTGATCAAAGCAATGCCAACGGTCTTGCATTCCGCGTGCAGGTTCGCAATGCAACTGACGGGCACAACGTCCCGACGGGTTTCACAGGCGAACGCCTTGTCTGGCTTGAAGTCAATGTGACGGACAGGGATGGAAAGGTTGTTTTCAGGTCCGGTGATCGTGATCCCAACGGTGACCTGAAAGACGGGCATTCCTCATACGTCCATGCCGGTAAAATGAAACGAGACCCTTATCTGTTCAGTCTGCAGTCGATCTTTGTCACGCAGAATGGCCGGGGCGGTGAGATAGAGCATGTCATCCCAATTCCATTTCCTACTTTTGCTCTTCCGAGAGTTCTGCCATCGACGACATCGCTCATCTTTACAGGTGAACCCGCTACAGAACGGAATCATAAGAAGGGTATCGAACCTCTGGGATATCGTTGGGCGAAGTACAAGGTCGATCGCAGGTCTCTGACAGGAAGAGGACCTTACAAGGCAACGGTTCAGTTGAAAGCCCAGGCCGTCCCAATCAATCTCCTGCTCGGTATTCAGGATGTCGGATTTGATTTCAATATGAAGCCAAAAGAACTCGGCAGAAGACTGATCGCGGGCACCCAGGTTTTGTGGACGAGAGACGCCGTGTTTGATGTTCACAGTCGGGCAAGTGCAAACAGGTCACGGAGGAAATAACCAGCGCGTAATCGCCAAACCAAAAACAATAGTGAAATTTAAAAAATAATGAGGAGCGATCTCGTGATCCGTACGAATACTTTGACAATTTTCTCCCGTGTCTTTGTGATAACTGCTGTTGTCCTGATCACCATGACGCCTGGAATTTTGCAGGCCGAGGAGCAGTATGAGAAAAAATGGTACAGCTGGTTCTGGCCCCTGGGTGACAAGGTTGAAGTGCAGTCCTTGATGGATGAAGAATTGCCATTCAAGACTGAAACTGAAGACACGAAAGTCGGAAGATTGCCGGACCGGCCCGGACTGTTCCTGGAGCTGGGGGACGGCTTCCTGGATACGGGCAATCTGAGTTCGGGTTTTGAAATTCCTTTTACCGGCGCGGTCTGGCAACCCAGATTGTGGGGATATTTCATTAACAGAACTGCCTTGCAGTCGTTTCAGGACGGACGTTCCAATCGGGAGACGGAAACTGAGATTTCGAACCGTCTCGACCTCTTTTTCAATCTGCAGCTTACGGGGACGGAGAAAATTCTTCTCGGCCTCCGCTCTCTCGATAATAACAGGCCGGATAGATTCACCCGCTACACGTTTGAAGGACGGGATGAAGGGTTCAACAATGAACTCAATGTCGGGCTGGAAACACTGTTCTTCGAAGGCGACTTCGGCAGCCTGTTCCCCAATCTCGACAAATCGGGGGTCTGGCCTCTCGACTTCGGATTCACCGTCGGCCGGCAGCCATTCATTTTCCAGGAAGGTATTCTCATAAATGATACGATCGATGCCGTTGGAATCATTCG
>JANQOC010000765.1 GCA_028279265.1 Hyphomicrobiales bacterium | reverse complement strand
GGCCGGGATATACTGTCACGAATCATTTATGGCGCCCGCATATCCCTGACCATCGGGCTGCTGGGAATTGCGCTCAGTTTCGCCCTTTCCATTATCATTGGCGGTATTGCCGGATATTACGGCGGCTGGGTCGACGTGGCAGTGCAGCGGTTTATCGAAATTCTCCAGTCCTTTCCGCAGATCCCCTTATGGATGGCCCTGGCCGCGATCCTGCCGGTAACCTGGAGTCCGATTCTCATATTTTTCGGCATTACCATGATATTGGCACTCCTGGAATGGACCGGCCTCGCCCGTGCCGTGCGTTCAAAACTGCTCGCCGTGCGTGAGGAAGATTATGGCACCGCCGCCAGGGTCATGGGAGCCAAACCGCGGCGCATCATCTTTCGCCACCTTATGCCCTCGGTGACAAGTCACCTAATCGCGGCCGCAACTTTGGCCATCCCAAATATGATATTGGGGGAAACGGCACTCAGCTTTCTAGGTATTGGACTAAGGCCTCCAGTTACAAGCTGGGGTGTTTTGCTGAATGAAGCGCAAAATATTAATGTCGTGGCGCTCTATCCCTGGCTCATATTGCCGGTAGTGCCTGTAATTCTTGTGATTTTGGCGTTTAATTTTCTCGGTGACGGCTTAAGAGATGCGGCTGATCCGTACAAATAATTTCACAATTGGCTCTCAGTTTATAATATAATTGTAACCAGGAATGCATTTGGTCTCAATTTGACTATATAAAATTCGTTCCAAGCAATAGCAGGGGTGTCTATCAGTTTGGCAATCGTTCTATTGCCGCGATCAAGAGGGTTTTAAAAAGGCGGATCGTATGACGGAAAAACTTGATGGCGCTCGTATGCTCATCTACAGCCACGATTCATTCGGATTGGGGCACTTGCGGCGCTGCCAGCTCATCGCCCATTCGCTTGTCGAACAATATTCTGGACTTTCTATCCTTATACTATCCGGTTCCCCCATTATCGGCAGTTTCGATTTTCGAGCCCGGGTTGATTTCGTGCGGATCCCCGGGGTGATCAAGCTTTATAGCGGTGAATATACCTCCCTCAGCCTGCATATCGATATCCAACAGACCCTGGCTATTCGCGCCTCCATCATCCGCCACACCGCAGAAGTATTTCAGCCGGATCTGTTTCTTGTCGATAAGGAGCCTCTGGGCTTAAGAGGCGAACTGGAAGACACGCTCAAATTTCTGAAAAATGCCGGCGATACGCGCCTGGTTCTGGGATTGCGCGACGTCATGGACGAACCGAAGCTGCTGCGCCAGGAATGGGAGAGCCGAAACCTGTTACCGACCCTTGATGCCATCTATGACGACATCTGGATCTATGGCCACGAAGCGGTTTGGGATCCCCTGACAACCCTCCCCCTGACACAAGGCATAAAGAACAAAATGTCTTATACGGGTTATCTCAAGCGTCCCCTGCCAACACAGCTCAAGCGCAAGCCCGACAGCCTGATTGATGAGCCTTACCTGCTCGTAACCGCCGGCGGCGGTGGCGACGGTTATGATCTGTTCGACTGGGTTTTGCGGGCCTATGAAAGCGGTGCGGAACTTGAGCTCACGCCTCTTTTCGTTCTCGGACCTTTCATGAAGGTGGAACAACAGCAAAGCCTGATCAGGCGCATGGAAAAAATTCCCGGCGCCCGCTATGAAACCTTTGAGAACCATTTTGAGTTTCTCATGTCCGGAGCGGCCGCCGTTGTCTCCATGGGCGGGTACAATACGTTTTGCGAAATACTCTCTTTCGACAAGCGAGCAGTGATCGTTCCGCGGATATTCCCGCGACAGGAACAGCTGGTCCGGGCGCGGGAATCGCAACGCCTCGGATTTACAAAAATGTTGAACCCGGAGCAGGTCGAAGATACGGACATCATGGTGAAGACCCTGAAGGAACTTCCGCATCAGCCGAAGCCCTCGGATACCTATTGTCCGGGACTGCTGGACGGTCTCGACACGATTGTCGACCTCGCCGGTCCGCATCTGCGTTCCGTCCAGGATCGTGAAATCGCACCATCCCTCGCTTGAATTGAAAAAGACCGTACCAAAAAAGCTAGGCGTTGTTCTCAAAGGCTATCCGCGACTATCGGAAACTTTCATTGCTCAGGAATTGCATGCTCTTGAGCAGTCCGGGATTCCCCTTCACATCTATTCTCTTCGTCCTCCGCGGGACCGGAAAATCCATCCGGTTCACCAGAAAATCGAAGCAGGCGTCACCTACCTGCCGGAAACCCTTGCAAGTGATATCGGAACGCTTCTGGCGGCGACCGGACATGTCTTGCTAAAGTACAAATTCTGGCCGGCGCTGAAACTGTTCCTGAGGGACTTTCGCCGGTCGCCATCATCGGATCGCCTGCTGCGTCTATTGCAATCCTTCGTGCTCGTCAGGGAGTCAGAGGGCAAGCTCCTGGGACTCTATGCCCATTTCCTGCATACGCCGGCCTCGGTGACACGCTATGCGGCCCGAATTCTGGACCTCAAGTGGAGTTGCTCGGCCCATGCGGTGGATATCTGGACCCAGGAGGACCGGGAAAAATCTGAAAAATTATCGGATATGGAATGGCTGGTTACCTGCACGCGGGCGGGTCATGAGCACTTGTCGGCCCTGGCGCAACCGCCGGACAAGGTGAACCTGGTTTATCATGGGCTGGATCTCAAAAACTTTCCACCGGTGGAGCGATCCACCCCTTATCGCAACGGTTCACAGACTGAAGATCCCATCCGTCTGCTGTCCGTGGGCCGGATGGTGGAGAAAAAGGGATTCGCAGTGCTGCTGCAGGCGCTCGCCGACCTTCCACCGAAGATCGCCTGGCGCTGGGAGGCAATCGGTGATGGCCAGGACAGAGCTGAACTGCAAAGGCGCGCCCACGAACTCGGCATAGACGACCGCATTGACTGGCGGGGCGCGCTCACCCAGGAAGAAGTCCGGGACGCCTATGGGCGATCCGATATTTTTGTTTTACCCAGTCTCATTACCGCGACCGGCGACCGGGATGGCCTGCCCAATGTCCTTCTCGAAGCCCAGTCCCAGGGGCTGGTCTGCCTGTCGACCGATGTATCCGGAATTCCTGAACTGATTGAAAACGGGGTCAATGGACTGCTCGTGGCACCTGACAAGAGTTCGGAACTCGGGGATGGTCTCCTCCGATTAATCAAATCACCGGAACTCAGACAACAACTCGGTGAAACCGGCCGCAAGCGGGTGGAGGAACGGTTCGAACACTGGCGCGGAATCGCGCAACTTGTGAAACTCTTTTCGGACACCTATCCGGAATT
>JANQOC010000764.1 GCA_028279265.1 Hyphomicrobiales bacterium | reverse complement strand
GATTTTCCCATTCTGTCGCGCACGATTTACGACAAGCCCCTGGTCTATATGGATAACGGGGCGTCGGCGCAAAAACCGAGGGCTGTTCTGGAGGCCATTCGAAAATCCTACGAGGAAGAATATTCCAACGTTCACCGCGGCCTTCACTTCCTGAGCAACACGGCCACAGCCAACTATGAAGCCGCGCGCCAGGCGGTGGCCGATTTTATCAATGCCCCCAGCGTTGATGAAATTATCTTTACCAGCAATGCGACAGCAGCGATTAATCTCGTGGCCCAGTCCTTTGGAAGCATCCAGATCCAGGAAGGCGATGAAATTGTCCTTTCCATCATGGAGCACCATTCGAACATCGTGCCCTGGCATTTCCACCGCGAACGACGTGGAGCAAAGCTGGTCTGGGTTCCTGTGGAGGATGATGGCAGTTTCTCCGTTGAAGCTTTTGAAAATTCTCTGACCGAGCGCACCAAAATGGTGGCGATAACTCACGTTTCCAATGTTCTGGGAACGGTTGTGCCGATCAAGAAAATCGCCGAGATCTGCCGCAGCCGAAATATTCCGGTCCTTGTTGACGGCAGCCAGGGAGCGGTGCACGAACCGGTGGATGTTCAGGATCTCGGGGTCGATTTCTATGTCTTTACCGGACACAAGGTCTACGGCCCCTCGGGCATTGGTGTGCTCTGGGCAAAGATGGAACACCTCGACGCCATGCCCCCGTTTATGGGAGGCGGTGAGATGATCGGGGAGGTGCATATGGACAAAATTACTTATGCGGCCCCACCGCACCGCTTCGAGGCGGGAACGCCGCCGATTGTCCAGGCTATTGGACTCGGAGCTGCGCTGACCTATATGCAGTCTATAGGCGTCGAAAATATCAAGAGACATGAACGCGACCTGGCGGAGTACGCTCAGAAATCCTTGAAGAAAATCAATAGCTTGAGGATCATCGGCGAGGCTCCGGGAAAAGCGAGCATCATCTCGTTCGAGATGCAGGGCGTACATCCCCATGATATCAGCGCCATTATTGACCGATCAGGTGTCGCCGTCCGCGCCGGCACCCATTGTGCCGAACCGCTCCTGCAACGATTTGGTGTAACGTCGACTTGCCGGGCTTCCATGGGTATGTACAATACGCATGAAGAGATCGACATTCTGGTTGAAGCCCTGTTAAAGGCCGAAGATTTCTTCAATTGAAGAATCTAGCTGAACAGTGCGCCTGAATATTGTACTTGAAGATTGAATGGGCGCATTGAACGCGGGTAAGGAAGGGGCTAGGGAGCATCTGCAACGCTTTCAAGCCAGGTTTAAACGGAATAATTTGTCCAATGGCTGAGAATCGCGAAAACGAGTCCACGGGAACAATGGCTGAAAACGCTTCCGAGGTCCAATCTGCGGATCAGGCGGGCGCGCAGTTGACTGAAGGAGCTGAGGACAGAAACGCGGATGAGCATTCTGGAGATCCGCAGCCCGAGCATTTGCAGTCGGCACTCAGTGATGAGGATATCGAGCAGCTCACCGAAGATATGGTGGCGGCATTGAAGACCGTTTATGATCCCGAAATTCCCGTCGACATTTATGAACTGGGCCTGATCTACCGTATCGATGTTGATGACGACCGCTTCGTTGAGGTTGATATGACGCTGACAGCGCCGGGATGTCCGGTGGCCGGTGAAATGCCGATCTGGGTTGAAAACGCCGTGCGTTCCGTCAACGGTGTTTCTGATGTCAAGGTAAACCTCGTGTTTGATCCGCCCTGGGATATGTCCCGCATGTCGGATGAAGCGCGTGTGGCTTTAAACATGTACTAACAAAATCTGGGCTACATTTATAAATCTGTAGTAAGAGTAGAAACCAGTTTGGAAACAGCATTCGAGACCGATCAATGAACAGACCAAAAGTCATGACACTGACCGAAGAAGCTGCCGCGCAGATCGGCAAGCTAATGGAGAAAGCCGATGGCGGCATTGTCGGAGTTCGCGTCGGAGTCAACAATGGTGGCTGCGCGGGTATGGAATACACCATGGATTACGCCTCGGAAATTGATCCGATGGACGAAATTATCGAGGACAAAGGCGTCAAAATTCTCATTGATCCCAAAGCGGTTCTTTTTCTCCTGGGAACGGAGATGGACTACAGGATTGAAAAACTGAATGCCGGATTTGTGTTCAACAACCCCAATCAGTCTTCGGCCTGCGGCTGCGGCGAGTCGGTAGAGATCGTTCCTGCTGCGCAGGACGCGCTCGGGCAATATGAGAAAACCGTCAAGCTTTCCTGATTTTTGATCAACTATTTTTTAAACAGGATTGAGTCGTTGTCAGGCTGTGTCTGCCATCGGAGCGCTGATATCGTCCCGTTCCGACTTGACCTGGTTGCGACCCGCATGTTTGGCGGCGTAGAGGCAGGTATCGGCGCGGTTCAAAAACTCGTCAATCGGCTCGCCCGGGCTATAAAGGGCGGCACCGATGGAAACGGTGATACGACCGAGTTTCTCACCGGTAGATTTCTTGACGAGTTCCTTGTTCATAATGGCCAGACGAATCTGTTCGGCAACCGTGAGTGCGTCGTCCAGGGTTGTTTGCGGAAGAATAACGGCGAATTCCTCACCACCATAGCGGGCCGCAAGGTCACGTCCCTTGACATTTGATTTCATCGCATGGGCGACGAGGCGCAGCACCTGGTCGCCGGTTTGATGACCGTAATTGTCGTTGAACTTTTTGAAGTGATCGATGTCCAGCATGAGCAGGCATAGTGGCTCACCGGAGGACTCCGCCTCGGTGGTGCGGGCCTTGAATGTCTGGTCGAAGAGTTTCCGGTTGGGAATATTGGTCAGCTGATCCGTCATCGATTCCATGCGGATCGTTTCCAGAGAGGCGTTCAGCTTTTCGATCTGGTCGTGGGATTCCTCAAGCCGGACCTCCAATTCGCGACTGTTTGCAGCCATCTGGGTGGTGGCTTCGATGAGTGAGGTCAAAATTGGTTTAAGCTGTGTCGGATCCTTGATATCGGTCAGTTCGCCGGCAACGACCTCAAGGGATTCACCGTACTGCCCTGTCGAGCTCGCCGTTGTTTCCAGCAGCTGCAAAATGGCTTTGACTTCGTGGCTGATATCGCTGCCCACCTGCTCCACTTTTTCCGTGATTTTGTGGGGCGACAGGAACGCTTCATAAATACTGTCGGTGTCTTCCACCGAGAGTTTCGAATTCTTTGACAGGGCTTCCTGGATGGCTTTGATAAGTTGCGGGTTAACGCCCGAAGCATAGGTATACCAGAGCTCGTAATTCCGGGGAATCGCTGCGGTTTCGTTGTATTTCAGATAGCCGAGGGCTTTTTCACCGAACTGGTAAGTCCGTTCAATATGTGCATCTACTGGCAAAGGTCCACCCTCCATAAAATCCCGCCTGATTTGCAACTAAAATCAGGTCAATCAGTCACATCAATTCAGGAAATTCGGCCTTTGCCACTTTCGTGTCGCGCAAGGGCAGATAAAACTCCCGAATATATTTGGGAATTAACAATGCTGATTTAGAGTTAATGGAATGTAAACTTAGCCTGTCAAAATCTCAATTTTTCCAGAAACATCAACGTATTGGGATCGGCCGTGTCATAAATGCCGGAACATGGTCCCCCATTCCGACAACATTTTCCCGTTCTCGGGACTTCGCACCGGATTTTTTCCCGTCCCTGCGGTTGTCACCGTAGGCTTTTTCCGGGCGGCGACCCTGTTTGTCAGACTTTGATTTTTCCTGGGATTTTGCTCGGGAATTCTCTGTCGCGTTTCTCGACCCCCTGGACGAGCGCCGTTGCGGCCGCGCATCGGTTTTCTCGGATTTTCCGGGTTTATCCCCGATCCAATCCGGCTCGACGCCAACGAGTTTTTCAATGGCCTTGAGCTGTTTGAGGTCCGCGGAAGTGACCAGCGTGGCTGCAAAACCTTTCCGTCCAGCTCGTCCGGTGCGGCCAATTCTATGCACATAGTCTTCTGCATGGGCCGGCACGTCGAAATTGAAGACGTGGCTTACTTCGGGAATATCAAGCCCCCGGGCCGCGACATCGCTTGCCGCCAGCAGAGTCAATTCACCGGCGCGAAACTGATCGAGTGTTTTGGTGCGCTGATGCTGATCCAGGTCACCATGCAGGGCTCCGGCATTAAACCCGTGTTTGATCAGGGATCGAAAGAGAATGGACACATCGCGTTTGCGATTACAGAAGATGATGGCGTTGCTGATATCCTGACTGCGAATAATCTCCCGCAGAGCCTCTCGTTTTTCGTAATCCGCGCCCGGCACAAAAGCAAATTTTTGTTCGATCGTATTGGCAGTGGTCGCCGGCGGTGCGACTTCAACGCGAACCGGATTGTGAAGGAAATTATCAACGAGGCGGGTAATCTCCGGCGGCATGGTGGCCGAGAAAAACAGCGTTTGCCGGGTGAAGGGCAAGAGTTTGCAGATCTGCTCAATATCGGGGATGAAACCCATGTCCAGCATACGATCAGCTTCATCGATCACCAGGATTTCGATCGCCGTCAGCATCAGCCGGCCACGCTGGAAATGATCCATCAGCCGACCCGGTGTGGCGATCACAACGTCGGCCCCACGATCCAGTTTTTTGAACTGATCTTCAAAGGAAACGCCGCCGATGAGCAGAGCGACGGTCAACTTGTGCTGGCTTCCCAGGGTCTCAAAAGCTTCGGCTACCTGGGCTGCAAGTTCCCGTGTCGGTGCCAGGATGAGTGAACGCGGCAATCGTGCCCGCGCTCGCCCGCGTTCAAGACGCATGAGCATGGGCAGAACAAAGGAGGCGGTTTTGCCTGTGCCTGTCTGGGCAATCCCAAGAACGTCCCGGCCTTCGATGGCAACAGGGATGGCATCTTTTTGAATGGGTGTGGGTTCGTCGAAACCGGCAGCTGTGACAGCATCGAGTACTTTTTGACTGAGTTTAAGAGATTGAAAGCTCATGCGCGGATGAGTTCTTATGTCCAAATGTGTATCGTTGAGTTGAAATAGAGTACTATCAGGTATCGTTCACCCGATACTTAAATGATTGAACTAAAACGAGCGAATCTAACTCTATTTAGTTATGGGTAACATAGTTACTCGTCAGATTTTGTCAATTAAATGTCCAAAAAACTCCCCAAAATCAGGAGAAATTCTATTATCTCGGTTGTGTTGTGACAAATTTGAAGCGTGTGGATTCCCTA
>JANQOC010000723.1 GCA_028279265.1 Hyphomicrobiales bacterium | reverse complement strand
CACAGCGCACAATCGACAGCATTGCGGGCGGCACCGGCAGGCAAGCGGTCCAGAAGTTCACGGCGTGAAAGTCCTTGCTGCAAGTCCCCGGAAAGGGAGAGGATCTGGGATATCACGGATTCCATGGTCTCCCCATAATGCGCATAGGGAACACATTCTCCCTGGCCAGTCATCGGTCCTGAGGTCAATTGGACGCGGATCGTATCGGCAGTGGTTTTGGCGCCCCGGGAAATCGTGAAAACCCGGCTAAGGGGCCAGGATTCCTCGAATAAATCCAGTTTTATGCTGTTCATGGCAGACGTTTGTTTATTGCGTCGTGATGCAAGGGTACTGACGCCCAGGTGTCACGGGGTCAGACAATTCGGCCGCTGGCATGGGCCAGCAGCAGGTAGACGCGGCCTGTTTCCGAGACCAGATAATTCATCATCAGGGATCCGGCGGGATCGCGCTTCTGGGCTTCTTTCAGGAGTTTTTCAAAATCCGACAGGTAGCGCAGAACCGTTTGTCTGAAAGCGGGGTCCGCATGATACCGGTTCTGAATTTCATCAAAGGCGATCTGTCCGTCGTTGGAATAGAGATTGCGGCTAAATACGCCGCGTTCGCCGCTTTGATAGCGCTGCCACACACTGGCGGCGGTTTGGTGATCAATGGCTTTGGCGATCACATCAATCTTGAGACCACCTCCCGCAGCAGTCGTTTCCTGATTGCGGCCGGGACGGCTTTCGCTGGTGTTCCGAACTTTTTCATCCGAAGCGCGGGCCAGAAGGTCGCCCATCGACCAGCTCTCCTGGGACCTGGATGCAGATCCCTGTTGTCCAGGGGCGGCTTGTCGGGCATTGGTCCCGCGGTTCGCCTTGGTGATCTGCGGAGCGCCTTCCCGGCGCTGCTCAACGCGCTGTTGCTGTTGATGGCCTACATTTATATCCGCCCGCACGCGACCAATATCGTCGGACCGCGCATAATCGATAGAGGCGTTCTGCAGGGCTTCCAGTGCGCGTAGTTGATCGCCGAGGGCGCGATGCATGACCGCGGCACCTTCGCGGGTCGACTCCGGGAGTTGATCGATTTTGTTGCGCAGGTCGTTCTGGGTTTTCTCCAGGTTCTTCGTTGCTTCAAGAGCGCTCTGACTCAAATTCTGTGTCGTGCTTGAAATATCCTTGGAGAGGGTTGTGAACTGGTTTTTGACTTCCTGATTGACGTCGGCAAATCGGGCCTGCATTTCCTGAACGACTTTTTCCGCATGCGCTTGCGTATTCGTTCGCAGTTTCTGCAGTTCCGCTAGTGCATCCCGGGACGAACTTTCGGACTGGGAGCTAAGCTTGTCGGTCAGGCTGCGGGCCTTTTTCTGAGCACTGGTCAGGGATGTTTCGAGCTGATGGGAATAGGATCGCATCATCTCATCGAGATCGACCGTCTTGTTCGATATGTTGTCGATCAGCCCTGCCAGCTGTGTCTGGCGGCTCCCGAGCAGCGCATCGATATTTTGCTGTGACGATTCCAGGGTCTTGATGGCATGAATGATATCATCGCCGCGAACTTCGAAACGGTCAATGAGTGTGTGCACCTGTTCAAGCAGTCCGTTGGAAACATTTCTGAGCGCATGCGCCTGGGTCGCGAGGGACTCCAAGGATTGAATTGACTCCGTAGTCATGCCCTCGGTCGTCACCCGAAAGGCTTCGACACCTTTCATGAACGTTTCATCAAACACATCCGCCTGCTGCACGAAGGCCGAGTTCAACTGCCGCATACGATCATCAAGATGACCGCCGAGTTCATTGACCCTTTGCGTGAAGGCCGCATCGATAGCCTTGGTGCGTTCGACCATGGAATGATCGATATTGCGCATGTGATCCGTAAGGACCTGTTGCAGGTGCTTGGTTCGTGTTTCCAGCGTATTGCTGACGCCAGCGGTTTTCTGCGTCAGGGTTGTTTCGATGGACGCCAGGTTCTTTGTGGCGCTGTCAATCACCTGGCTCAGGCGAATCTGTTCTCCTCCCAGGCGTTCCAGGAGCTGCGGCACGTCACGGGTGACGCGATCCGTCATCTGCGACAGGGTCTGGACGAGAGCGTTACCTTTAGCCGAGAGAAGTGCCGCGGTTTTCTGGGATGAGCTTTCAATCTGTTGGTTCATGAGCTCAGCCGCCTGATGAACCTGTTCGACGGCATTCTTACTCTGGGTTACCAGTTGCTCGGTGATCAAGTTTCCGCGGTTTTTGATCTGTTCGTCGATGGAGTTACCGGCGCTGGCAATGGCCGCCGTTACCTTCTGGCCGCTTTCACCAAGAGTTCCGGCGATCCCCTCGCTGGCGCTCGAAATTTTCTGCGCCACCTGATTGGCGGCATTGTTGACTTCCTGGGCAACCTGGCCGCCGAGCCCTTTCAGAGCCTGGCTCACCCGCTCACTATTGTTGGCCAGCGCTTCGCGTTCACTCGCCAACTCTTCGATAAGGCTGCGAATGCGGACTTCATTTTCGCCATAGGAACGCTCGAGTGCGGCGACTTCGTTGTGCACCAGGGCTTCCAATTCCCCCGCCCGTCCGAGAGCCCGGCTTATGGCATCATTCATGGCCGCAACCTGGCGGCGTACATTCTGCCCCAGGGAAGCGACCTGTTGCTCTGCAATCCTGTCCGGTTCCGCCAGTCGCACGGCCACCTCGGTCATCGCCGAGGAGACGAGCTGCAGTTCCTGGGTCCGCCAGGCAAGCAGGGCCAGATACCAGAAGATGACAACCGGAATGATCAGGCCGCCGATCATTGCCAGAGTGGCGGGACTGGTGAATATATCCGTCCACTGTTCAACCTGGGCCATTTCGCTGCCAAAATAGACCCATCCGAGAATGGCTGCGACGGAGACCCAGATCAGGGAAATTACGCCAGCCAATATGAAAGGCCGCCGGGAAGGTTTCTGTTGCAGGGCATAAATCAATCCGCCGATAGACGGCAGATCATCATTGGCCGCAATACGGTTGCGGGCCGGTGCTGCGGCGCGGCGGCGCGAAGAAGACTCTCCTCCTTCAGGATTTTCCACCTGGTCTTGCTCGGGTCTCGACTGTCGCGCGGTCGCCGCACCGGGTTGTTGCTGCGGCGGTCGCGACCGGTGATCAGCTTGATGTTTCGGCAGCGGTGCAGAATTTTGCGCCTGGCGTAGTCTCTGGGTTACGGAACCGACACCTTCGCTTTGTGACGCGGCTGAGACGGAACCGGCTCTATCATGAGCGGAACTCTGAGAGGAACCCAATGCCGCGCGGTTCGGTGTCTTGATCTCCGGTTCTGATTTGACATTCGAACCGGCATCTGTCGCTCCCTTGTCATCGGTGGCGGCTGATGCCTGGACCTTGTCCTGGAGGCCCGGCTTTTTCTCGTTGGCTTTCGCAGGCGATTTTAATTCGGTTTTTTCGGACGCCGGTTTTGCGTCAGCGGATTGGTCTCCGGCGGATTTTGCGGTCCCTGCCATTCTGGGGTTTCCGCTTTTGGGTATATCGGGAGGTGAATCCTTGGTCGGGCTCTCCGGCGGACGCCGGCTGGTCATGGCCGCCGATCTTGCCCCGCCCGCGGCAGCCTTCTTCGACCTGGTTTTGTCTCGTGCCATGCTCGAGCGACCCTTATGCCCCTAAATCCCTACTCTTAACGGCTATTTAGCCACAATCCGACCGGGATTGCAGCATTTAAATTGCTGAATTACATATGGAAAATTCAAGATATTCACAGATAGATTCGTTTTGTGAACAATCTGCACCCGTTTCCCCTGTCACTGTCCCAGCCATTTGGCGCCGATTTCATCTACTCTCCCTGATAACCTCAATTTACGGCTAAAAAAAGAACCCTACGGGCTTGAGAAGAAATGTTTTTCTCGTGATGGCGGCAACCGAAATAAATCAGAGAAGTGCCCCGATTAAGGGGAATTACGGTTTTGTTAACCTGATTTTATTCGAAAATTTCTATGCTTATCACCACGATTAAATGGAAACGGATTTTCTGATGGACCTGGGGTCCATGGAATTCCGGTTAAACGCAGTTTCCGGGTTAAAGGTTTCTTTCAAAAAGGGGTGAACCAATGAAATCCGAAATGACAGTTATCGAAGACCAATCCGACGCTTCCACCAGTGACTGCCGTCCCGTCGATCTTGTACATCTCTCCCGATTGACCCTTGGAAATCGGGATCTGGAGCAGGA
>JANQOC010000759.1 GCA_028279265.1 Hyphomicrobiales bacterium | reverse complement strand
GTTCAAATATCTGCTTTTTCAGCTGGATATTTTCAGGATCGGACATTTCCGACTCCCGTGTAGATGTCGGGTGGAGCCGTGCATTCCCGTTGTCGGTATTTGTTCGAACCAGCTTTTTATTCGGCGTATCCAGTGAGATGATGTGCGGATTTTGGATCGTTTGCTGCCGCTGAAGGTCGGGATCCTGGCGAGGAGCAGGACCTGATTCCCGCTCTTTGACCTGCGGGTCGGCACTTCTCTTAAGCGCTCGCGGGTCCAGACCGCCGCCTTCCGATGCCGCACTCCAAGTTGCATTCTCAATCATCGATTTTTGCACAGTGGCAAACAGCTGGCGAATGCGATCGGCGTTCTGCCCCAAATCATGATCACCGGACCGGGAAGCGGCCCGTACATCAATCAGGGATCGCATATCGTCTGAGACAATCCGGATCGCAATGTCGGATTTCAATCCGAGTAATGTTGACGTATCTACCGCTTCGATCAATCCAGGCTGGTCGGAACCTTCAGGCGATCGTGCCGTAACAATTTCCCAATCAAGGCGGCTGGTCGCGTTCTTGAAGAGGTTGTAGGCGTTTTCACCCGAAACCTTCAATACCAGCGGGCGGATATCGGGATAGGCACTGACCTGGCGTTTCGGATCCAGTCTGAGCAACTGACTATCGTCATCCGTTCCCTGGGAATGGACGGACGCCAATGCTTCGAACCGGGGAGGTTCCTTAATGTCCGTCGAAATGTCGTTCAAATTTGGAAGCAACAGGAAATCAGGCAGGTTCGATGCCGGAACGCCGACAATAAGAGCGCTGACGACCAGACCCATTGCAGCGTGTTTCATGCCGACGAAATTGTTCCGCAGTATGTTGCTCAGGCCCCAGGCTGACAAGGCAAGGGCGACCGAGCCCCCGAGTAAGGCTGCATATATGCCGTTGAAGGTGGCGGTGGTGGATATGTATCCAAGCCGGTGAATCAGACACATTAAAATCAAAGCCACAAGACTTACGAGCGCTATTCGGAAACCCCAAATAGCTTTCTTCGACTTCGGCTTTTCTCCCCCAAAAGGAACTATATTTAACTCGGGAAGTGGTCTCATGCGTCCTCGGTGTACCAGGTCTTGATGTCGGATTTGGCCTTAGACTTGTCCGACGTGCCGGAGGCGGGAATGAGTTCATCGGACGAATCCTGGATGGAACTCTTCTTGCTCTCTTTTTTCGGAGATGATTTTTTTGTCAGCGGCGCAGATGACCCCTGACCTTTCTGCACCAGATTACCGAGCAGCTGACCGCCCGCTTCAATAGCCAGTTCCCCATAGTCGACATCGCCGGTGACCTTTCCGGTTCCGTGAATGGACAACCGGTCCTTCACGGAGAGGACGCCTTCGGCGGTTCCCTGAATTTCTGCCCGGTGGGTTTTGACGGTGCCTTTGAAAGAACCGGATTCCCTCACTACGAACGTTTCGGCTTCCACATGCATGTCGACATCACCGAGTACTTCCAACTGCGTACAGCGCAATGTCTCGCACTTCATTTTGACACCCGCCCCGATGACAACCAGGCCAGAATAAGGTGCACTCGACATATCCACATCGGAGTCGGAGTTCGGTAAAATGTTTAATTTAGATGTTTTAAATGATGAGAACATTTGGTCACACCTCTCTGAGACGAATCAAAATTGCCCTAATTCTTACAAAAAATGTGCCAGGATGGGTATTTTACCCCCAAGTTATTCACAGGTCTGGAAACATTGATTGCGCAGAATTGTTTCGCCACAAAGTCTAAGTGATTCGCAGCCTGCAAAATACCTCGAATTCATCGGCTTAATGTATTTGATTGCGTGGTAGGGTTAACAGCTGTCGTGAGAACGGGAATGTATTAAGAAACTTATGGTTCAAAACCTAGAAGCCCGTATTTCGTAACAGAACGATAATCATCGAGACAATCCCCGCTCCCAAAATGGCATTGGGACTCATCCAGATCCATCCGATTTTATGAGGGGTCACCTCGGCAGCCCGAGACATGAACAAGGTCGTTGCAGAGATTGGCGAGACCATCGTCGACAGACCCCAGGTGCAAACATAGATCAGTCCGACAATCTTGTCGCTTAAGCCAATGGCCTGGGGAGGTAAAATCGCGCTGATCAATATGACGATGACGACGGGATGAATACCCGCCATACCGCAAAATATGAAGGTGAAGCACAGGATAATGATTTTGACGTCCGGCGCCGGGACCAGTGCGTTGAACCATTGGCTGGCACTATCCGGTGGCAAGAGGCTGGCAATGCCGACACCGAATATATTGGCGGCGACGAATATTAGCGTTTCGTTGCGTAAAGACGGCAGGCGGCTCAGCGTGTTGACGCACAAATCGCGGGATCTTTGCACGACGGCGTTCGGGCGAAAGCGTTCCGATACCAGCCAAATGAGGGCAAACAGGGGGGAAACGAGTGCCAGTGCAATGGGAATTGTTATTCCGACCCATTCGACCAGCGCCATGACGATAGCGATAAGCGACAATATTATGTAAATGGACTGCAGTGTTTCGACCCTCGGGAAATGAGGAGAACCCTGAGCTGTGGAACTCTCCCGAACATGCTGGCGTGTGAGCTTGTCCAGCATCCAGCTTCCCGACATCAGCAGAAGGGCAATCAAAAAAGCTTTGGGAGCCAGATCCCACCATTCAAGGGAAGGAAGGGCGACCAGTACCACGACCATGCCTACGTAAAATGGCGACCAGCAGGAGGCACTGGAGAAGCCCTGTATCAACGCAACACTGAGTCTTTTCCTGAGTTCCGCCGATTTGTTCTCTTCGACGATCGTCGAGAGCAGGCTAAGTCCGGCCAGGTTGAGGGTCGATCCCAAAAAGTGAGCGCCACCGGTCAAATAGATAAATCGCCGGCCCGGGGGCTGATTAATGATCGCCGTCCGGACCGCTTGCAGCGCATGACTGCGACCAACGGGATATTGCAGCCAGAGGACGGCAAAAAACAAAACCAGAAAGGGGCGCGATCTGGCAAAGCCATCCAGAAGGACGTGTATCCAGTCTTCAGACAATACCGCGCAGATAATGCCAATGGTCAGAAGCACGCCTGCGGATAGTCGATGAAAATTCTGTAGCGACCGGAACTCAACCGCAATAAAGATTACGATCAGTACGGAAGTCGTCAGGATCAGCGGTTCCGAGGGGAAAAAAGCCTCGAGAATGGTCAGAATGGCGATGAGCAGAAAGATCCAGGAGGAAAATGAAATGGGAGCCCGGATCACGGCGAATTCTCTTTATCCAAAAGGCTGAAGGTGGCGCGTATGAGGTGTTTTTCAATTGCGTGGCGAACGATCACGCGCCTGCACTGTGTCAGATCAACTTCGAACAATCCAGCGAAAAAATCCAAGTTGCGAGGCTGCGGGGCGCGGTCTTTTGTGGAACAGGATTTTTGGGAGCGGGTTCTTGGGGATCAAATAATTTGTATAAGAGGCGAAAAAACAACCCCAATTCACGAGAAAGCAGGCTAAAATTAGGTCCAGATATTCAGGGGCGGTTCATGGGATCGGAATTAGAATCGAACCCGGAATTGAATAGACATGATTTTTTGTTGGGCATGATTTTGAAAGACCGAACAATCCTCGCGATTTGTGCCTGTGACGTCATGTACGTCGATTAACATCTGAAGGCAGGGTCTGTTAGAGTTGTCACGGAGGTCGGTATGCGTACCGCTACATTTGTAACTTTAGTTCTCATCCTGATGGGTGGATTCGTGCACAGATCCGAAGCCCAGCAGGTTTGCCATTTTAAAACCGTGCCGGTGAAGAGTACGAGTTGCGACAAGGGTCTATCTTATGTCGGACCGACAAATGCTGTCCGCTTTGGCGGATATTGCATACTGCCATTGAACTGCAAAATTTCCGTTTCGAGCACAAAGACCAACAAATGTCCCGGCGGTTCAACCTATGTCGGCGCTCAGAATGCGTCCCAGGTTGGCGGCCAGTGTCTCTCGGCACCGGGCTGGACCGTTACGGCTCGCAAGGTCAACTCGGCGACGGCGTGTAAGAATCCGGAAAAATATCTTGGACCGGCCAAGCCTGCCAGGCTCGGCGGACATTGTGTGAAAATAACCAAATAGATTTCAATTGTTGAAGTAATCCCCTTTGACGGGGACTGTTGCGCTGGGGGAGTACATGGTTGATCAGCAAAAAACGGATGAAGCCCAACCCGTCCGTCGTACATTTCGTGGAAGAATCGTTCGAGCCGTGGAAGTCCTTTCTTCCGCCAGTATACTGTTTGCCGTGGTTGCATTCGTTTCAGAGTACAACTATCGACACATCGAACGTACGGAACGATCCATACAATTGCTTTCCCTCGATCCGCCGCAAAGTGAAGCTGCGGCGATGGCCATAGAATATCTGAATCAGGATATCAATGTTCCCCTGTGCCCGTTTTCCGAGATCTGCAGCATTCGTCCGCGGCTCAATTTCCGGGACATCAACCTGTTTGATCAAAAAGATCAGGAAGGAATAATTATTTCCCGGAGGGACTTGGGCCGTGTGAGAATTGAAAGCTCTGATTTACGGGGTATCATTTTTTTGAACGCCAACCTGAAGCGTGCCAGTTTCCTGGACACGGATTTGCGGCAATCCCAGTTCAACCTGGTTGATCTGGATTGCGCGCGGTTTGTGGGTTCCGATTTATCCGGATCGACGATCACGTTCAATTCGATGAACGGCACCGAATTTTTTAATGCCAATATTTCCAATGTCACGTTCGAGATCGCCGGTGAAGCCTTCATGGAACAGGATGAAGATACGCGCGAGCTTGGACGCCGGATGCGCAGCGCCGGTCTTTATCCCGGCAGTTTATCCGGTGCCTGGGCCTGGAAAGGCCAGGAACCCAAAGGCCTGCCTTCGGGCTATGAGACATTTTTTACCTGTGAGCCGGTTGAGGGAGAATTTCAGAATCTGAGCAAACGGCGTCCCGAAGAAGCGCAATGCCTGATCGCCAATCCGGGGAGTATTTCCGACGTGGATGGCAAATGCCAGGTGCAGGGAGATTCGGATTCATTCATCAATCAGTCTTATGAATGGATGACGGATCAAATAAATCGGGCCAGGAACTGGATCCAGTCCTAGCCCGAAGGCGCCAGCCTGACGGCGCCGATCCGATATGGTGTTAAGTTCTTAGGCCTGAGCCATTTCCGGTGAGAGTTTTAGCGAACTCAGGAATACGGCCATGCCATAATAAATCGCGCACATGCCGCCGATTTCCATGATTTCAGCTTCCGACAAGAGCTTTTTGCCCTCGTCATAGAACTCTTTCGCTTTGACCTTCTGGGGGTTCCGATACATATGGTAGGCATATCGTAGTGCCCATTTGTCGGCCTCCGAAAAACGATCATCGGTTTCAAAAGCTTCGCTGCAACCTGCATCGATCAACTCTTCGGTCAATCCCGCATCCATCGCCTTTTTGGATCTTAGTGATGAAAAATAAGGATCCTTGGCGTAGCGGCAAAGCTGGATACGGATGATCTCCTTGAGCTTGTGATCGACATTGCCTTCGGCATGAGACTTATACATGGCATCGAACAGAGCTTCCGTGTAGCCGGGCGCGTGTGCCATGAGCCGAAAAAACTGCTTGTCGGGTACTTGCAAATCTTCCGCCAGCGCCACGTACTTGGCCATTTTCGGCTGTTCGAGAAGCTCGTCCGGAACCAGTTCTAATACAGTCATTATCTTTTCCTTTATTCCGGACAGCTAAGCGTCTTCTTTACTTTCAGTCGCGCGTTGCATGGCACCTTCCAAGTGCGACACCGGTACATCACCGTAAATCCGGCGAGACTCATCCTGGTCCACGAGCCGGCCATCCGGCGTAAACATGGGATAGAAGTCGAGAGTTCCGAAAAATGTGTGATATCCAATGTTGAACCCAATGAAAGAACCGAGTTCGACAATCTCTTCGGTTGTGAAGTGTTTCTTCAGATCATCGAAAAACGCTTCGTCCAGTTTGTCCGCATCAACATGCATCAGATGGCTGTAGCGAAGTGCCGCCTTCTCAGCATCGGTGAACTGGTCGCTGTCTTCAAAGTTATCGATACCTTCATCGATAATGGCTTCTGTCAAACCCTGCTGCTTCGCCGAAGCAGACCGGACATTGCCTCAATAGTTGCAGTCGGCGTAGCGCGACAACTGAACCCTGATTATTTCTTTTAGTTTGTGATCCACGACGCCGGTATTGAACACCGTACCCCATGCCACATACATGGAATGCGCCAGATCTTCGTTATGACCCTGAATGGCATGAAATGCCGGGTCGGGCGCACGATGCCTCAAGGTTTTTTTAATAAACCCTCCCAGCTTTCCTTTTTTCAGAGTCTCGACATCCAATAACGTAATATTGGCCATCAATATTCTCCTTTGTTTATCAACTGCGTTACGACACTTGGCACCTGGTGATATGGATCCAGGCGGATCGTTTGTTGTTACTCTACCTATTCCAATGAAGAAATGAAACTTTGATAGGCTGCCGCGTCCATCAATTTTTCGGTCTCGCTCACGTCGGCCAACTTGATTTTCGCAATCCATCCGTCGGCCTCGGGAGATTCATTTATGGGCGCAGCATTGTCTTCGAGCCCTGTGTTGACTTCGGTTACCTCGCCGCTAACCGGTGCGTAGACCTCATTTGCCGCCTTGGCTGATTCCACCAAACCGACTTCGTCACCAGCTTTAAATGTCTGGCCTGTGCTTGGAATTTCTACATAGACAACTTCAATCAGCTGCTCCTGGGCATATTTGGATATTCCGATTGTTCCAATGTCACCTTCCAGTTGGAGATAAATGTGCTCATCGCTGAAATATGTCTGCCCCATGGATTAAAACCTTTGCTGCGAGAATGTAAGAAAACGCCAGAGTTTCAAGACATTATTCTATATACGACTTCATGTAAAATTATAAGAAATTATAAAATTAATTAGAATAATTGATAGAAGGTCCACTTGCGGGGTGATCGGAAGCAATAATTTCCCGGATTTTCAACGAGCTGCAATCTCTGGTTCATGATCGGCGACGATCATGCCATAGTTTCTCAACGAATTTTTCAAAAAACCGGGAAAAACAGACGTGAATTCAGGTCCATCGATTGTTTCCGTCAGGGAACTTGCAGCCTCGATAAAATCAGGCAGTTCTCTGGGTGTCCCTGCAGATTACTCCGGCGTTCCCATGCAAGCGACCCGGGAACTGATCAGACAGAATGTACGCGACCTGAGCCTTTACTGTCTGCCATCAACGACCATTCAGGGTGATATGCTGATCGGCGCCGGTTGTGTCTCGACAATTGAAACGGCGGCCGTCTCGCTAGGCGAGTTTGGGCGCGCGCCCCGCTTTTCTCAGGCCGTTGAGACGGGACAGGTGGAAATACGGGATTCGACTTGCCCGGCGCTGCATGCACAATTACAGGCCACCGAGAAGAGCGTCCCCTTTATGCCGCTCCGGGGGATTATCGGTTCCGACATCATCAAACACCGAGAGGATTGGAAGATTATCAGCAATCCTTTTGGTGAAGGCGAGGAACCCATCGTCCTCCTGCCGGCCACAAAACTGGACGTGACATTGTTTCATGCCGCCAGTGCCGACAGGCGGGGAAATGTCTGGATTGGCCGCCGCAGGGAGCTGTCGACACTGGTTCATGCCTCGAAACGCGTTCTCATAACGGTCGAGAAGATCGTAGACACCGATTACTTCGAGACAGAGGAAAATTCAGCGGGCGCGCTTCCGGCGTTCTATGTCGAAGCAATCGCCGAAGCGCCGAACGGCGCCTGGCCGTGCGGATTGCAGGATCTCTATGGTGTCGATGCCGATGAAATGCACCGCTATGCTGAGATGGCAGCAACGGATGCGGGATTTCAAAGCTATCTGGATATGCGCGTCTTTGGCGAAGACGTCCTGCAAGCAAGTTCATGAATTGCACGCCGCAAGAACTGCTGATCTCCGCGATCACCGACATGATCGGTGACGACAGCCATATCGCTGTTGGCGCTGCTTCCCCCATTCCCGGCTGCGCCGCCCTGCTCGCCCAGATCGAAGCCAGACATCGCATGAACGTCACGATACTGCATAGCCGTCGCCATAACAGCTTTACGGAAGGGTCCCGGGAATTGTTCGATATTGCCGCACAGGGGAGAATTGATACGTTCTTTCTCGGGGGCGTGCAGATTGACGGCAACGCGAATATCAATCTCGTGGGAACCGGCCAATACCCGCAAATGGACAAACGATTTTCGGGATCATTTGGATCGGCCCTCATGTACTTCGTTGTTCCCAAGATCATTCTATTCAGGGAAGAGCACAGTCCGAGGACGCTGGTCGATAAGGTCGACTTCATATCCGCGCCCGGTACTTCGCCGAAGGAGGTTTACAGGCCCGGCGGCCCATTTGCTTTGGTCACAGGCAAGGCCGTCTTTCGCTTCAATAAAGAGAAATCAAAATTCGAACTATCGACCTTGCACGAGGGGAACAATCTGGAGGACGTTCAAGACCAAACCGGATTTGAATTTGACACTTCCGGCGAAATTCATCAAACACGTCAGCCGACGGTTGAGAGATTGGAACGACTGCGAACAGAGGTTGCTCCGAAAATCGCCGAATTCTATCCGGAATTCGCACGACGATATTTCGGTCAGTGAATGGACCGACTCTTGGGAAAGTTGGAACGGGATGGAAAACGAGAAGAATAACGGGCCTTTGTCAAACTTGCTCGTGGTCGATTTGACGCGGGTACTGGGCGGACCGTTCTGCACCCAGTGGCTCGGAGATTTCGGCGCCAACGTTATCAAAGTTGAACCACCTCAAGGCGATGAAACGCGAAAATGGGGACCGCCATTTGATGACAACGATACCGCATCCTATTTTATCGGCGTCAACCGGTCCAAGCGGGGTATGTCTCTCGATCTCTCGAAAGCGGAGGGGCGGGAGATTCTGTTCAGGCTCCTGCAAGAGGCTGATGTGCTCGTCGAGAATTTCAAGATCGGCACACTTGAAAAATGGGGAATAGGTTATGAAACGGTTCTTCGAGAGAAATTTCCCCGGCTCGTGCATTGCCGTATATCCGGATTTGGAGACAGCGGCCCCTTTAGCGGCTTCCCGGGCTATGATGCCGTTGCCCAGTCTGTCGCCGGCTGGTTGAGTGTCAACGGCGCCCCCGAGACAGGGCCCACCCGTGTCGGGATACCCATGGTCGATATCGGTACCGGCATGTCCAGCGCGTTCGGAATTATGGTGGCGCTCCATGAACGGCAGATCTCGGGTCGAGGTCAGTCAATTGACATGACTTTGTACGACACCGCTATTTCCCTGTTGTTTCCTCATGCCGCCAACTGGTTTCTGGGAGGGAACAAGCCCGTGCTGACCGGCAACCATCATCCCAATATTTCGCCTTACGATACTTTTGCGACGCGCACATGCGATATATTCATCGGTGTCGGCAATGACGGTCAATTCAAACGCCTGTGCGAAGTCTTGGAGTATCCGGATCTGGCATCGGACGAACGTTTCCTGCGCAACAGTGATCGCAGCAGCAATAAGAGTACCCTTCGGGAAGAACTGGAAAAACTGCTGGCGAATTTTGACGGCGAACAGATCGCCGTGACATTAATGCAGAGCGGCGTGCCGGC
>JANQOC010000750.1 GCA_028279265.1 Hyphomicrobiales bacterium | reverse complement strand
CGCCTGGGTTGGATGTTCATGGCTGCCGTCTCCGGCATTGACTACGGAACAGTCGACTTTCTGGGAAAGCAGTTCAACGGCACCCGCCGCATGATGGCGAACGACCAGAATATCCGGGCGCATGGCATTCAGGGTCATGGCCGTATCCAGCAGGGTTTCCCCCTTCTTTATGGAGGAAGCGCTGACCGCCATGTTCATGACATCGGCACCTAGTCGCTTGCCCGCCAGTTCAAATGAGGACTGGGTTCGGGTTGAAGCTTCAAAAAAGAGATTGATCTGAGTGCGGCCGCGCAGCAGGTCGAGCTTTTTTGTGACCTGGCGATTGGATTCGGCGGCGATTTCCGCCAGATCCAAGAGACCGACAATATCGGATTCGCTAAGTCCCTCAATGCCAAGGAGATGGGGATGAGGGAAGTGAAAGTCGGGATTTGATTTGACTGCGTCCATCAAAAATTACTGTATATGAGCAAGTACGCCTATTAGCAAGACCATGTTATGCTGATCCCTTAATTTCGAGGGGAAAAACACCATGACCGTTAATGCGACGCGATCGGCCAATACGACCCACAAGGTTTTCAATCAAAGCCCCGTTTTCGAAGACGTAGACCTGTTGTCAACGGATATCGTCCTGCAGTCCTGTCTCAAGCAATTTGCCAACGCCGACTCCCGCAAAAAACTGAGCAAATTCGGTATTTTCGCCGGAAGCGCGGCGGCGCGGGAAATAGGCCGGCTGGCCAATGAATATCCGCCGAGGTTGAAGGTTTTTGACTCCCGGGGATATCGTCAGGATTTTGTCGAATTCCACCCGGCTTATCATGCGGCAATGCGCCATAGCATGGAGCTGGGATTACACGCATCCACCTGGGACTATTTGGGGGAGGGTAAGCAGCCGGCGGGCAGGGCGCATGTGGAGCGGGTGGCCGGGAGTTATCTGGCGGTGCAAATGGAGCCGGGCCACTGTTGTCCCATTACCATGACCCATGCCTCGCTTGCCAGCCTGAAAGACAGTCCCGACCTGTTGCCGGACTGGCTGCCGAAAATTCTTTCACGAAACTATGATCCCTCGTTCCAGCCGGTTTCCCGGAAAAACTCGGCAACCATCGGCATGGGTATGACGGAAAAACAGGGGGGCACGGATGTCCAGGCCAATACCAGCGAGGCGAGCCCCAATTCCGGCAATGGCGGCAGCGACTATACCCTGAGCGGTCACAAATGGTTTGTCTCCGCACCCATGAGTGATGCTTTCCTGATGCTGGCCCAGGCACCCGCAGGCCTGACCTGTTTCTTTGTGCCCCGGTTTCTTCCCGATGGTGGTCTCAATGGCCTGCACATCCAGCGCCTGAAGGATAAACTCGGCAACCGGTCCAATGCCTCTTCGGAGATGGAGTTCAGTTCCGCCCAGGGCTGGCGGATTGGCGAAGAGGGCAGGGGGGTGCCGACAATCATTGAAATGGTGACCCTGACCCGCCTCGATTGCGCCGTCTCTTCCGCGGCCATGATGCGCCAAGCCCTGGCCCATGCCGTACACCATTGTCGCTACCGCAAAGTCTTTGACAAGGCCCTGGTGGACCAGCCGCTGATGTCGCAGGTGCTGGCCGACCTGGCCCTCGATTGGGAAGCGGCGACCTGGCTTTCATTCCGGCTGGCAAAATCATTCGATGGCCACGAATCCGAAGTCGAACAGGTCATTCGGCGGGTTATGACGCCGGTGACTAAATTCTGGTGCTGCAAAATGGCGCCAGCCTTCGTCTACGAAGCCATGGAATGCCTCGGCGGCAATGGCTATATCGAGGATGGCACACTCGCGCGCCTCTATCGCGAAGCGCCGGTAAATGCAATCTGGGAAGGGTCGGGCAATGTGATGTGCCTGGATCTCCTGCGAATACTCAACCGCGACAAAACTCTGTTTGATCAGTTTGCTGAGATCCTGAATGAGATGTGTAAGTGCGACTCTCGCCTGGTAAGCGCCTGTGATGATCTGTTCAAACTTCTGGCAGATGCTGAAGATATAGAAGGTGCTGCGCGGAATTTCGTGGAAAAACTTGCCCGCCTCTTCGCCGCAATACTTTTGCGCAACTATGCGCCGGACTATGTCGCCGATGGATTTATCAATACCCGAATAACCGGAGACTGGCGTCACTGCTACGGATCCGGACCGCACTTGTCGGAGAGAGGTCAAATCGTCGACCGGATCGGCACTTTTTAAGGATTGCATTTTGCGAATTATACAGAAAGCGTTGCGCTGGGATCGGCCCCCCACCTGTCGGTCGATATAGGGGCTGGGCAGATTTATGCCTTTCAGCCCTTTGACCTCAGGTAATCGAGAAAACCCTGGAGAATGAACGCAGCCGCCATCTTGTCGATTACCTCAGCCCGCTTCTTGCGGCTGACATCCGCTTCCAAGAGCGTGCGCTCAACCGCGACAGTCGACAGCCTCTCGTCCCAATAGGCGAGAGGAAGGTCCGTGACCTTGGCAAGGTTGCGGGCAAACGCTTCCGTCGCCTGAACGCGCGGACCCGTGCTGCCGTCCAGATTGATGGGGTAGCCTATGATAATTCCGGCAATTTCATACTCCTGGACCAGGTCCAGCAGGATGACGGCGTCCTCCTTGAATTTTTTCCGCCGAATAGTGTCCACGGGCGTGGCGATGGAACGGGTGAGGTCAGAAACGGCCACGCCGATGGTCTTGCTGCCCAGGTCGAGGCCGAAGAGTCGCTGACCGGGTTCAAGCAATTGCACAAATTCATCGAGGGGAAGGGTTGGGTCTTGGGCCATGGGAATTCAGTTTCGGATGTGGGAATTAGGTCCGTATGAGCCTTTTGTGAATTTCCTCGGCCAGGGCCAGGGATGCCGTCAGTCCAGGCGATTCAATGCCGAACAAATTGATCAAACCCGCTAAGTTGTGATCCTCGGAATCGCGAATGATGAAGTCCTGGGGTGCATCTCCGGGCATTTCAACCTTTGGCCGGATGCCGGCATAGTCCGGGGACAGGGAGCTATCCGGCAATTTCGGCCAATAAGTGCGTATGGCATCATAAAAAATTTCTGCCCGCCGGGGATCCACCGCGTAGTCAATTTCGTCAATGGGTTCGATATCGGGTCCGAACTTGGCTCCGCCTCCGAGGTCAATGGTGATATGGGTGCCAAGCCCGCCCTTTGGCGGAATGGGGTAGATCAGCCGTGTAAATGGCGATCTCCGATTAAGCCGGAAGTAATTGCCCTTGGTCATATAGAACGAGGGAATGCTCTCCTCCGGCAAATCTTCTATCAAGCGTGCGACTTTAACTGCGGAAAGGCCGGCAGCATTGATCACATAGCGCGATGATAGATGAACGGGAGCGTCGGTGTCTGCCATCTGAACCGAGAGATCGAATGTTTCGCCGGACTTTTTCAGTCCGCTGACACGGCTGTGAAAGGCAATGACACCGCCTGCATCTTCGAAATCCCCCTGCAGCGCCAGCATAAATCCGTGACTGTCGACAATGCCCGTCGAGGGGGAATGGAGGGCGGCGACACAGTTGAGCTCGGGCTCCAGAGCGATCGCTTCATCCCGCGTCAGCCACACAATATCGGAAACACCATTGGTCAGGGCCGCGGACTGCAGGGCATGAAGGCGCTCAAGTTCGTTTTCGGTCGTCGCGACAATGAGCTTGCCGCAGCGTTTGTGAGGGACACCATGCGCTTCGCAGTACCCATACATCATGTGCCGGCCCTGCACGCACATCCGGGCTTTCAAAGAGCCTTCGGGATAGTAAATACCGGCGTGAATAACCTCCGAGTTTCGCGAGCTGGTTTCCGTGCCGATGGCGTCCGCCGCCTCGAGCACAATGGTTTCGATGCCCGAGAGCGCCAGTTGCCGGGCGATCGCCAGGCCGACAACACCGGCCCCAATCACAACACATTCTATCTTATCTGACACAGGAAACTTTTATCCTTCCGCCATTCATGTCTAGTTCAATGCTTCGGAGAATGCTAAACCTTTAACAAAGCAGATTATATTTAAGTTTCAGCGGAGGTTAACACAATGAAAATCACATGGTTTGGACATTCTTGTTTTCGTATTGAATGCGGGGCTAACGTGATCATGGTTGATCCGTTCCTGTCCGGCAATCCCACCTATGAAGGTACCGTCGAAGCGGCCACCGAGGGGGTCACCCATGTGATCTTGACCCACGGTCATGACGATCACATTGGCGATACCGTGGATATCTGCAAATCATCCGGAGCTCCGCTGATCGCAAATTTTGAAATCTGCATGTATCTCAACGGCAAGGGAGTGGAAAATATCGACCCCGGAAACCATGGCGGCGCTTTTGATCGCGGTGATTTTGTTGCGACTTTTGTCCCGGCCTGGCATTCCTCAGGAACATTTGTCGACGGAAATCCGGTCTATCTCGGTAATGCTGCCGGGGTCGTTATCAATGACAAACAAAGCGGAAAAACCGTCTATCATATGGGCGATACCGATATATTCGGCGATATGGCACTTATTAATGAACTTCATGCGCCGGATATCGGCATTGTACCCATAGGAGACCGCTTCACAATGGGCGCAAAACGGGCCGCACTCGCGTGTAAGAAATATTTTAATTTTTCCGCTATAATCCCCTGCCACTACGCAACCTTTGATTTGCTGGATCAGAGCCCTGATATGTTTGTATCGGAAATGTCCGGCCATAATGTCGTCGTTCCCAAAGTCGGTGAAGCGCAGGAGTTTTAGACAGCTCAAATTGCGCCCCGCCAACATTCGGGCAATCTTCATATTGCACCGGCGCTAAAGCAGGGGTAGAAAGATGTCATTGTCCGAAAGCTCCTGCAAACGGAGCATATTGGACGTG
>JANQOC010000737.1 GCA_028279265.1 Hyphomicrobiales bacterium | reverse complement strand
CCCGCTTTGAACCAATGGGATATCGCTTCATTGCAACCACGGAAAATATCTCAGGCACAGGGGCATCCATGACTTCCTCCCTGGATGATGAAAACGCTTATCACCGGCACCGGATTCATCTCGGTGTCCCCGAAGGCGGGATGGACTTCGCCTTCGGCTCGGTGTTTCCCCATGATGTGTCCATGGATGTTCTCCATGGCGTCCATTTCCAGAAGGGGTGTTTTATAGGACAGGAAGTCGTATCCCGCATGCAGCATCGGCAAAAGAATCGCAAATCGATTGTCCGAGTAAAAATGCCATCTTCCGTCGCTTCCCAGCGACTATCGAACGATGGCGATCAGCTGAACCTGACGACGTCCGAAGGAAGAAAAATCGGAACCCTGGGGTCCATCCATGGTCAGGAAGGATTGGCGATCATACGAATTGATCACGCGCAGAAGGCGATCGCCGACAATACACCGATTTTAATCGATGACACTGAAGTAGAGCTCGTGGAGCCAGCCTGGGCGGCCTATCAGTTGCGATCCGGGGCTTGAGGCACAATCCCCATTCACGGATATTCTCGAAAAAATTTGCGGTGAAGTCTATCCAGCGTGTATAGCGTGGCCTGTTCAATCTCTTGAAATTGAGTCTTCGGGAAAAGACGATGCAAGAACAACCTCCCCGAGCATGGCAAAGAATGCTCTCCGGCCGCCGGCTCGACATTCTCGAGCCCACGCCTGCGGATATTGAAATCACCGACATTGCCCACGGGCTGGCACGGGTGGCGCGTTGGAACGGTCAGACGATCGGTGATCATGCCTTTTCGGTGGCCCAGCACTCGCTTCTTGTCCTGGAAATTTCAAAACTGATAAATGCGGACTGCCCGGTCGACTGGCAGTTGGCGACACTGCTGCATGATAGTGCAGAGTATGTCATCGGCGATTTGATCAGCCCGTTTAAAGCGGTTATCGGCGAGGATTACAGAACTGTCGAGGACCGTCTCCTCGCCGCTATCCATGCTCGGTTTGATCTCCAATGGCAACGACCGGACGCCCAGGTTCGCTTTATCAAGGAGGCTGACAAGAACGCCGCCTATCTCGAGGCGGTGAAACTCGCGGGTTTCAGTGAAGATGAGGCTTTGCTCTATTTCGAAAAACCCACAATCGATATCGATCACTTTCTGAGCCGCCATGGGGAACTGGTTTACCCCTGGAGCGCGGACCGGGCCCAGTCCACCTACCGCGACGCCTTTAACCAATTAACCGGGTAAAGTGCCCGCAAGCCTGTAAAACAGAAATTAATCCGCCAGCCGGGTTGTTCATCCACGGAAGAACTGTGTAAAATCCCGACTTCTTAGCACAATTGTCACAATGGCAGACGAGACTGGTTGCGGATGACGCCGTTTCGGCCGGAAGTTCAACGGAATAGGATAAATGCAGATTTTTGTCTGTGGCCTGGATGATCTAAATGACATCGTTGTCGATGTTGGCGCCAGCCATGTGGTGACGCTCCTGAACCACGACACGATGCCGGACACCCCAAGGCCCATCTCTCTCGACAATCATCTTAAACTGGCTATGAACGATATTTCGGAACCGGCCGAAGGGCTGGTGCTGCCGAATACATCGCACATCAGCAATCTAATTGAATTTCTTGAAACCTGGCCGAAAATCAATCCGATCGTCATCCACTGCTGGGCCGGCATAAGCCGGTCAACGGCGGCGGCCTTTATCTCACAGTGTTTTTTCAATCCTTCGGTCGATGAGTTCGAAATTGCCCAGGGTTTGCGCCGGGCCTCGGCATCGGCGACTCCCAACCGCAGATTAGTGGATCTCGCTGACGATGTTCTCGACCGGCGCGGCCGGATGCGAAAGGCTATCGAAGAAATCGGCCGCGGTGAACTGGCACGGGTCGGCGAGCCCTTTTCACTGCCGGTGGAAATTCGTCGGAACTAGTTCATCTCCATTCGCCGCACATATTCAAGAAACTGCTTTGTTTTACCCTGCCTTGAATTTGTCGGTTTGGGATCATAGGTAACATCCAGGGAAAACAGACACCGCTCTGAAAACATCAGGATCAGCACAGGGATCTCATGCCCCAGACCATTGTTATCATAGGGATTACGAGCCTCATTTGCGCGTTTATCGGTTATTTCGTCGCCCGGGGCAAAAACCGCAGCGGTGATGTCTGGGGGTTCGCATGCTTCATTTTCCCGCCGCTGCTGATTGTACTGTTTTTCCTGCCGAAGAATACCGAGGTCAAGCCGGCGGCCGAGCTCTCAGAAAAAGACATCCGCCGAATCAGGGAAGATTTATGGGACTAGGATCCCGACCGTTTTGCCGGGGTTCCATGACCTGATCGGCCTTGTTTCCAGTTTACTCCCCGCCCGCCGGTTCCGTCGAAATTGAGTATATTCCGCTTCAATAGAATTCAAGCTTGCCAATCCGCATGGCGTTTTCGAATAGTCCGGCATTTGCTTTTCCGTGGATCGCCTTTCTCAGGTTCGGTTTTCCCGGGATTGCTCTCCTGAATCGAAGGGCACCACCGATCTCGCTGGGCGCTCGTGATCGGTCCATGACCTGGCCTGCGACGTCCACTGCGGTTTGGTAGGCGGACTTGTCCTTGATGTCCAAGGGTTCTCCTGTACAGACGAACGGGAAGGGACATAGATTTTTGCGGTGCTCATCCTGGAACACCACACCGCATATGGAAGAGGGAAACCCTGGTGACCTGACCCGGTTGAGGATCAGATGGGCGAGAGCCACTTGCGCACGCCTTGTATCCCTGCCAGCTTCGAAATAGAGAGCCTTGGCAAGGCACACCCTTTCCTGCCGTCGATCCGCCACCGGCAAATAGGTTTCCAAATAGGCCTCGTGCGGCAAGTGTTCGTTGCGGTTAACCGGGCTTAGCACATCGGGGCGCGCTCCATAAGTGATGACCTGCCCTGTTTCGGCACGAACGAGACGGAACCGTCCACGTGCTTTCTGTGATTCTTGAGTTTGTGAAGTTCGCAAAACGGGTTTCTCGACGGGTATATTTTTAAAAAACGAGTTGCCGACGTTCCCATAAATCCGATCCTCTGAAGGACTATCGGTTTCCTGGCTGCCGCGGAACTGCAAATCGGCATCAGGTAACGATCCTGCTCGCGCGGTTTGTTGCGTTCCCGATAAAGCGATGTCGGCGACATTCGTGATCCCAAAGCCAAATCTAAAGAGCAAGGTGATGGACAGCAGCAAAACAAGCACTGTGAGACCGCAAGCCAGCAAAGCGGAGAGGCGGGCTTCGCCTAACATCAGGCAATCAGACCGCTCGAAGGTTCTGAACATAATCAATTCCAGACAAATTATCGCAAATGAAAACTGTTAAATTAAATTGATATAATATATCTATGAAATATCAATTGAGTTTTTGTTAACGTAGAACGAAAGTGTCTGGAAGAATTTAATTAAGACCCTGAAATATTGAGGTAAATCTTCCGGAATCGCGTACTGAGATCACGCTCCGTCGTGAACGGCGTCGACAGGTTTTCTGCGTTCAGAAACGCTCGCGCGTGGTTTAAACCGATGCTGCCAAACTGTTCCCCGAGGCTTTTCTCCAGCCACTGACGGCTTTGGAGCTGGCGCTTCGCAGCCCACTGGCCTCCCTGCCGCAGACAGGCGGCATGCTCATCCAGGCTGTTGCACAAATCCTCAAGTCCGGTTCCCGAATGCGTTGAAACCAGGTGGATCTGGGTTTTCCAGCCACGTGCTGCATTGTTTCCCAGGGCATTCTTCAGATCGTAAAATGATTGTTCCGCATTGCCCTCAAGATCGGCCTTGGTGACCAAAGCGATATCTGGGATTTCCGTCAATCCGGCTTTCATAAACTGCAAACTGTCACCGGAGCCCGGCTGAACACAGAGCACCAGGCTGTCGACAACCCCGGCGACATCGCTTTCCGACTGACCGACCCCGACCGACTCGACAATGACGCGGTCGAACAGCGCGCACATGAGTGTGATCGTGGGAAATGCAAATTCAGAAAGCCCGCCAAGGCGATCCCGGGCTGCCAGGGAGCGAATGAAAATTCTGGAATCATCGGGATCCGGATTCATGCGGGTCCGGTCTCCGAGAAGAGAGCCACCGGAAATCTGTGATGAAGGATCAACCGCAACGACACCGACACTCAAGTCTTGCTGCCGGTACAATCGGATAAGGGTGCCGATCAGGGTGGATTTTCCAACACCCGGCGGGCCGGTGATACCGATAATCCGCCCCTTTGACCGGCCTAACGACCGGGCATGCGCATCGTCGAGAAATGTTCGGACCCGGCGCGTGTCCCAGTTGATCTCCAGGTTGGCAAGAGCTTCAGCGATCTCTTTCTTGCCCGATGCCCGCAAACGATCAAGATTGGTTGTCGTGTCACTCAATATCCACCCATCCCGAAGTTCTCTTTATCAGCGGCCGGTGGAAGGCCCGGCGGCTCCTATGTTTCCCTCTTGCCGGTCCCGTCCTGATCGGACAGGGCAGCCTGTGCCGCAGCCAGTCGGGCCACAGGCACACGATAGGGAGAACAGGAAACATAATCGAGGGCTATCCTGTGACAGAAGGCCACCGATTTGGGATCGCCGCCATGCTCGCCGCAGATCCCGAGTTTCAGGGAACTGTTTTGCGCCCGACCGCGTTCCACCCCGATTTTCACGAGTTCGCCGACGCCTTCCTCGTCAATGGAGATAAAGGGGTCGGAATCCAGGAGACCTTTCTGAATGTACTCGGTCAGGAAGCTGCCGGCATCGTCCCGGGAAATTCCAAGCCCCGTTTGTGTGAGATCGTTGGTTCCAAAAGAGAAGAACTCGGCGGATTGGGCAATCTCACCGGCGCGCAGACAGGCCCGCGGCAGTTCAATCATGGTGCCGATGGTGTAGGCGATACGGGTTCCGGTTTCCTGCTCGACGGCTTCGGCGGATTTGCGAATGCGCGCTGCAAGAAAATCAAACTCGGGCCGGCCGACAATGAGCGGTATCATGATCTCCGGCTCCACAGCCGCACCGCTTGCTTTAGACGCGCTAACGGCCGCTTCAAGAATGGCCCGCGCCTGCATTTCGGTGATTTCCGGATAGCTAATGGCCAGGCGGCAACCGCGATGTCCGAGCATGGGATTGAATTCCTTCAGCTCCTGGACGCGGTTGTACAAGGTCTTCACCGGAACCTTCATTGCCTCTGCCACCGTCGCAATTTCCGCTTCCGTATGGGGCAGAAATTCGTGCAGGGGCGGATCCAGGAGACGGATGGTCACCGGCAGGCCCGACATTTCCTTGAACAGGGCTTCAAAATCCCCGCGCTGCATGGGGAGCAGCTTGTCGAGGGCTTCACGGCGTCCGTCCTCATCGGTTGCCAGGATCATCTGGCGGACCGCGAGAATGCGATCCTCGTCGAAAAACATGTGTTCTGTACGGCAGAGCCCTATCCCTTCGGCACCGAATTCCCGGGCGATACGGGCATCGGCGGCGGTATCTGCGTTGGTGCGCACTTTCAAAACACGCGCGGCATCGGCCCAGGACATGAGTTTGGCGAAATCCCCGGACAGTTTTGGCTGCCGCATTTTAACCTCGCCCCGGATAATCTGTCCGGTCGTCCCGTCAATGGTGATGATATCGCCTTTTTCAAGTCTGAGACTACCGACACTGAGCGTCTGGTCCTTGTAATCAATTCTGAGGGATCCGGCACCGGAAACGCAGGGCCGCCCCATACCACGGGCGACAACCGCGGCGTGGCTGGTCATGCCACCACGGGAGGTCAGAATTCCGGCGGCGGCATGCATGCCGTGAATATCTTCCGGCGATGTTTCAACGCGCACGAGAATGACGGTCCGCCCTTCCTCTTTGAGGGTTTCGGCTTCATCTGAATTGAATACGATCTCTCCCGAAGCCGCACCTGGGGAGGCAGGCAGTCCGCTGGCGATAACGTCGCGCTCGGCATCGGGATCAAGTGTCGGGTGCAGGAGCTGGTCAAGCTGCGCGGGATTAATCCGCTGAACGGCTTCCGCTTCGCTGATCACACCTTCTTCAGCCAGATCGACGGCGATTTTCAGAGCCGCCTCGGTGGTTCGTTTGCCACCCCGGGTCTGCAGCATCCACAATTTTCCGTCTTGGATTGTGAATTCAATGTCCTGCATATCCTTGTAACGCTGTTCCAGTTGATTGCAGATGGCCTGAAACTCGGCGAAAGACTCAGGCATCAGGGCCTCGAGGGATGGAGCGGTGTCACCGGCCTCTTTGCGGGCATCTTCGGTCAAATTCTGGGGCGTGCGGGTGCCCGCCACAACATCCTCACCCTGAGCGTTTAAAAGAAACTCACCGTAAAGTCGTTTCTCCCCTGTCGCCGGATTGCGGGTAAAGGCCACACCGGTGGCGCTGGAGTCACCGAGATTGCCGAAGACCATGGCCTGGACATTCACCGCCGTCCCCCAATGGGCCGGAATGTCGTGCAGTCGCCGGTAAGTGACGGCGCGGGCATTCTGCCAGGAACCGAACACGGCGCCGATCGCGCCCCACAATTGCTCGTGAATGTCCTGGGGAAAGGGTTTACCCAGCTCCTGTTGAACACAGTCCTTGAACTGATCTATGATTGACAGCCAGTCATCGGCTGTAAGATCCGTATCATTGGCAAGTTTGCACTCGTTTTTGTAGGTCTGCAAAATATCTTCAAAGAGGTGATGTTCCACACCAAGGCAGACATCGGCATACATCTGAATGAACCGGCGGTAGGAATCATAGGCAAACCGTTTGTCAGACGCACGGATCGCCAGCCCTTCAACGGTTTCGTCATTCAGTCCGAGATTGAGGACCGTGTCCATCATACCCGGCATCGAATCCGGGGCGCCGGAACGCACAGAAACGAGGAGCGGGTTTTCCTTGTCGCCGAACTTGGCCCCGACCATGCGGCCGACCTCTTCGATGGCCGCCTGAACCTGCATGTCTAGGCCCTCCGGCAAATTGCGGCCGAGGTCATAGTAGGCAGAGCAAACTTCGGTGGTGATGGTGAAACCAGGCGGCACAGGCAATCCAAGACTGGACATCTCTGCCAAGTTCGCGCCTTTGCCCCCCAAAAGCTCCTTCATGTCCGCCGAACCGTCAGCGCCCCCTGCACCGAAACGGTAAACCCACTTGTGCTCTGCAGGCTCTTTTGCCAATGCTTGGCTCATTTGAGATGTGCTCCCTCAGTTAATCGGATCTGAAATTTGCCGTTTGCTCTCAAAATAAATTCCGGTTTGAGAGACTTTTAATCCGAAATTATACAAATGCAACTTCCAGATCGATGCCCCGTTTCTTGGGTGTGGACCCAATACTCCGCTGCCATGAATAAACTGTCTTTCTGCAAAATTCAAAATTCTGAACGGCAGAATTCCTATAAACGTTAACGATTATGAGCCTCGCAATGACCGACGCCCCCATCTTCATCCACTTAAAGGCTACTCCGCTGACGAAATTTTAGAGAAATCCGCGACTTTTTGTGTTGTCTGGCGTATAGCTGCAAGCAGTTTCAGGCGGTTCTCCCTGAGATCCGGCTGATCCACATTAACAATCACATTCTCAAAAAAATCATCCACCGGCTGGCGCAGTTTGGCCAGAGAGACCATGGCTGCGGCAAAATCTTCATCCCCCAGCGACTTTGAAACGGATTGCACAGCCTTATTGACGGCGTCATGGAGAGCTGATTCGTACTCATCCTGTAAAATCTCGGCATCAATGCCGCCGTCATAGGTGCGCTTGTCCTGTTTTTCTTCAATCCTGAGAATATTCGCCGCCCTTTTCACGCCGGCCAACAGGTTTTCGCCGTCCGAAGTTCCCAGAAATTCCTCCAGGGCCCGGACCCGATGAACAATCAGCTGCAGATCGTCCTGTCCGCCGAGGGCAAACACGGCATCAATCAGATCGTGCCCCGATCCCTGATCGCGCAGATAGACCTTGAGTCGGTCGGCGATAAAGCTCAAAAGGCTGGTGATCAGCGCCTCGTCATCGACGGCCGCCAGTGCCTCCGCAATTTTGTCATCACCCGCATGGGTGCGATAGCTTTTTAGTGCCGTGGAAAAGACGGTGTGCAGGGGGAGACGCAATTCATTTTCAAGAACCAGTCGAATAACCCCAAGGGCGGCACGGCGCAGGGCATAAGGATCCTTGGAACCCGAAGGCTTTTCGTCGATTGCCCAGAATCCGATCATGGAATCGATCTTGTCCGCAAGGGCCAGGGATACAGCAACGGCATCGACGGGAATGTCGTCCTGGGGTCCGCGCGGCTTGTAGTGGCTCTCGATGGCTGCGGCAACCGATTGCGATTCACCTTGGGCCTGCGCATAGTATTTGCCCATCAGTCCCTGGAGATCGGGAAATTCACCGACCATCTGCGTGACCAGATCGGCTTTGCACAATTCGGCGGCACGCCGCGCTTCGCCGCTGTCAGCGCCGATATGTTCGGCAATGGCAACGGTCAGATCCTGCAAGCGCAGTACCCGGCTCGACATCAGCCCCAGCTTTTCGTGGAAGATAATGTCTCCCAGGCGTCGCTTGTGAACTTCCAGTTTTGACTTGCGATCCTGCTCCCAGAAAAAACTAGCATCTGATAAACGAGCAAAGATCACCCGTTCGTTCCCGGAGATTATCGATTGTCCGCCATCTTTGGCTGGTATATTGGCGACGGTGATGAAGCGGTTGACCAGGTCATCGGATTTTGGCCGCTTCAAAGAGAAACACTTCTGGTGCTTCTTCATCGAAGTAATAAGCACTTCGGGTGGAACATCGAGGAACGATTCGTCGAACTGCCCCATCAGAACCACGGGATATTCAACCAGGCCGGCAACCTCATCCAGCAGGCGCGGGTCTTCGATAAGGGAGAAGCCCTCGGATTTGGCAAGTTTCCCTGCCTTATCAAGGATCAGGGATTTACGAGTTTCCGTCTCCAGCAGCACATGGGCTTTCTTCAGACCGGACTTGTAGGCGGTAAGATCGGTTACCTTGAAAGGTTCTGGTGACAGGAACCGATGGCCTCGTGTTTCCGCACCGGTTGCCACGCCATCAACTTCAAATTCAACGGTCTCCCCGTCCAGCTGGCAGAGTATATGATGCAGCGGCCTTACCCAGCGTAAACGACCGCTTCCCCAGCGCATGGAT
>JANQOC010000703.1 GCA_028279265.1 Hyphomicrobiales bacterium | reverse complement strand
CCGGAAACAGGGACAAAGGTTCATCTGACTATGACAAAGTCAGGAACTCGTTCTGGAACAAGTTTCGCCGCGTCGCGGGCAGGTTGCCTTTCGCCCGGGATCTCGTCGCCGCGTATTACTGTGCCATGGATCCGGCAACCCCCAGTCATGTCCGTTACGTCCTGATCGGCGCCCTTCTTTATTTCATCATGCCTGTTGACATGCTTCCCGATTTCATAATCGGTTTGGGTTACACGGACGATGCCGCGATCCTTGCCGCGGCGATTAAGAAAGTTGCCGATCACATCACGCCGGTTCACAAGCAGGCCGCGGACGACGCACTAAGCGAAACCCGGAACCTCTAAGGCTGAATCTTTTAAGGCGGAAACTATTTGGCACCATTTTCACACAGCAATATATCCTTATGATAGGGATGTATCAGTATGTTAAATGAGGGATCAAAATAGTTGATCCCCTCGCCTTACCCACGGCATGGGATCACGAGAACTTCTATAGGATTAAAGCTGGAATTTCGGGATGAGAGGATATTTTGCAATTGGTGTCGAGAGAATTTCCAAGCAGATGAACCTGGGCAACCTGGTGCGCTCGGCGCACGGGTTCGGCGCCAGTTTCGTGTTCACTGTCGGCTCGACTTACCTGGCCGCGGAAGCTAAGTCCGATACCTCCAAGGCGACCACCCATGTCCCCCTGTACCACTGGCCGGATATCGATGCCATGCAGTTGCCGGTCGGCTGTCAGCTCGTGGGAGTTGAACTCCTTGAGGACGCGGTTGATCTACCGAGTTTCCGCCACCCCCTCAACGCCGCCTATGTCCTGGGGCCGGAAAAAGGGTCATTGTCCGACGAACTCGTCGAGAAATGCGACCATATCGTCAAGATTCCCACCGCCTTTTGCGTCAATGTGGCCATGGCCGGTGCCATTGTCATGTACGACCGCATTCGAAGCCTTGGTCGGTTTGCGGAGCGGCCGGTCGGCGCCGGAGGACCGGAAACGGAATTGCCGCCTCCCAAGCACGGCAGCGGTTCGGCCCAAAGAAGAAAAATTCCCTGATTCCACTTGCCTATCTGACTGGAAATTGCCGCCTTTGACGGATATAAGGATATTTCGTTTGTGAAATATAAGGTAAGCGTGCCCGTAGGGCGACAATCTTGAAACCGGTTGAATTTCGAAGACAATTTGCAAAGGGATCATGACCTACACATTTTCCAGATATTTCCGCTGTCTTTTTGGATCTGTCCTAGCCATCCTGGTTTTTGGAAATCCGGCATCGGCAGCACAACTGATCGGCACATTTCAAAGCTGGGGCGCTTATACCCACACGGAAAACAATCAGAAGTTCTGTTTTGTCACGGCCGTCCCGCAACGCACCCTACCGACCAATGTCCGTCGCGGTAAAATCCACTTCTACGTGACCAACTGGGCCGGAAAACCCGATGACCATAACCAGATCAGTTTGCGCATCGGTTATCCCTTCAAGGCCGGCAGCGTCACGACGGCGGAAATCGGCGCCGACAAGTTCAACATGTTCACAGAAAAGGAGTTCGCGTTTGTCAAGGACAGGGCTGCGGAACTCAAACTGATCAATGCCATGAAGCGTGGAAGCACGATGACCGTCAAGGGATTGTCGGCGCGCGGAACCCTGACGACGGACAGCTATTCCCTGTCAGGAATTACAGCGGCGCTGAAACGCATGGACCAGGAATGTCCCAAGAGTTAATCCGCGCATTGCCGTTGCGGTTACCTTTTGACCGTTGAGCCGACTCCGGGGCTGAAACACCTTAAGGGCTGGACAAGCTTGTGACCCAGACACACGATATCGGAAGCCCGGAGCCGGGGAATATGGAGAGGCTCTCTCTAATCGGTCTTGATCGGCAGGATCTGGCGGATCAGCTGCGTAAGGACGGCATACCCGAAAAAGAAATCCGTATGCGGGTGGCGCAGCTCTGGAACTGGACGTACCTGCGCGGCGTCACAGATTTTTCCGAAATGACCAATGTTTCAAAATCTCTGCGCAACCGATGGGCCGGGCTCTATAGCCTCGACCGGCCGCAAATCGTAAGTGAACAGATTTCCGAAGACGGCACGCGCAAATGGCTGCTGCGTCTCGGATCCGCCGGCCAGGAACAGCCGGGTCTGGAGGTGGAAACGGTTTACATACCGGAGGAGTCCCGGGGGACACTGTGTATTTCAAGCCAGGTCGGCTGCACGCTGAACTGCACCTTCTGCCATACGGGCACCCAGCGCCTGGTGCGCAATCTTACGGCAGGGGAAATCGTGTCACAAATCCTGATTGCCCGCGACAGAATTGGCGAATGGCCGGG
>JANQOC010000707.1 GCA_028279265.1 Hyphomicrobiales bacterium | reverse complement strand
AATCGCCGCCTCTACCGGCGCCAACGCTCTGCCCGGTGGCGGAGCAGTCAAGACCCTTGATACAGGAACCGCACAGGCCCAGACCATTCAGGTCGGCTTTAAGAAAAAGTTCAAGCACTTTAAATTCCACTTCAAACATCCCCACCACTTCCACGGCGGTTGTTACTGGATGAAGAAGAAAGCGCGACGAACAGGAAGCAAATACTGGTGGCACCGCTACTGGGATTGCAAGGCAGCCTTCTACTACTAGGATCCAGTTTCGCCTGCAGTTTCAAACAACAGATGAAACAAACAACGCATCCCCTTCCTCGGACAAATACTGAGGAAGGGGATTGCTGTATTGATACAGACCTTGAACCTCCAAAACGGCATTCAAACCGGAACTGAAACAACACGTCCCGGTTTCTGAATAATTCTCAATCCCCTCAACTTTCAGGATACGGAGGAATTTGTTCCCCAAATTCCCGAAATGGCCAATTTTGAATTGCAAATACATTCGAAATCTTGAAAACTTACGCCATTCTGAACCAGCAGGAATTTTGCGCAGAACATCACATTTATAGCGCCTTGCTGTTGATATTGGGGGAGACAGAAAATGCAGCGTCTTTTTGGACTGTTGATTTCCAGCATAGTGGCCTTCGCACTGCCTTACTCTAATGGTCATGCGGCCGGGGGTAAAAATCTTCCCAGCGCTGAACCGATTCCCCGCATCGAAACCGGAATGCATACGACGTTTATCAGGCGTGTCGCCGCAGACCGGCGCTGTACAATTCTCGCCACTGCTTCCGATGATAAAACCGTCCGATTGTGGTCAGTAAATCCTGATCAGCTCATTCGCACAATTCGGTTGCCCATTGGCGACGGCCACGGCGGCAAATTCTTTGCGATTTCCATGTCCCCTGACGGACGCCTGGTTGCGGCCGGTGGCTGGGATGCCGAGTTCAATATCAATAGAACCTCGGGGCTTTTCATTATCGATACGATCACCGGAAATATCCTTCACCGGCTGACCGATGCCACGAGCACCATCAATGAACTTGCCTTTTCCCCCGACGGCAGTTTCCTGGTCGCCATGCTTTCGGGCGCCGGAATGATGGTCTGGGAAACGCGGGAATGGCAAGTTGCCGGACGTGACCCAGACTATAAGGGCGACAGTTACGGCGCCGTCTTTGATCGCAATGGAAGGCTCTATACGAATTCGTTCGACGGACATCTCCGGCAATATGCACCTGAGACTTTTAAACTCGAGCGTAAAGTTAAGTTGAAAAGCGGCCGCCTGGGCTTTGGACTTTCACTGGATCCACAAGGCCAGAATCTGGCCGTTGGCTACAATGATGTTCCGAAAGTGGATGTCTACGACGCCAAGTCTTTGAAGCACAAGTTTTCACCGGATGTTACCGGGCTCAACAACAATGCCCTGCTAGCGGTTAGCTGGTCCAACGACGGAGAGAGACTTTATGCGGGCGGTACCTATTGGAATTCAGGCAGCCGGCGGTTGATTATCTGGGAAAAGTCCGGACGCAGCAAACTGAAATCTGTCGAGGGCCCCAATCAGACGATCTACCAGCTTGCCCCCTGTCGCAACCGCATGGCTATTACCAGCGGTGATCCGTCATTTGGAATTCTATCCCCAGACGGCAAAAGGGAGGTCTGGTTTGGTTCGGTTGTGGCTAATCTCGGAGGCAAGCTGGGCAAACACTTTACTGTCTCGGAAGATGGCATGAGAATTCGTTTCGGCCTCGGCTATCAAAGCCAGAATCCTGTCCTATTTGATCTCGCCAAGGGTCAGCTCATTGACGCTCCGAGACCTGTTTCGGATCTCTATGAACCGGATACCGGGACACTGCCGCTCACAAACTGGAACTATTCCTCGACACCGAAACTCGGCAGCAAGGTCATTAAACTCGACCGGAACGAGAAGTCCTATTCGGTGGCGATCCGCCTTGACGGAAATGGTTTTGTACTAAGCGGTTCGCACACGCTGCGCCTGTATGATGAGAAAGGGGCGCAGCTTTGGAAGAAATCAGCACCCTCAACACCGTGGGGGGTGAATATCACCGCCAATGACAAACTCATCATTGCGGCTCTGGGAGATGGCACCATTCGCTGGTACCGCTCATCTGACGGTCGCGAACTCCTCGCTTTGTTTATCAACGCCAAGGATAAGAGATGGGTGGCCTGGACACCGAAGGGCTATTACACAGCCTCACCGGGAGGTGAAGATCTGCTGGGATGGCATATCAATCGGGACTGGGACCAGATTGCGGACTTCTTTCCCATTTCCCGTTTCAGGGAACGCTTCTACAGACCCGATGTTGTGGAGCTGGTTTTAAAACTGTTTGACGAAAATCGCGCTATCCGGCGTGCGAACCGGCTGGCCCAGCGCAAAGACAATGAAGGTGACCTGTTGCAACGCCTGCCCCCGGTTATCAACATCATCGGGCCCGGTAACAACAGCGAATTCAATAAAAAAGAAGTGAACCTGGAATACAGTCTGAGATCTCCTTCCGGGCTTGACGTGTCACGTATCGACGTCCTGATTGACGGGCGACCGCTACCCGATGTTCAACTCGCCAATCTGAGTGTTCCCAAAAGCGGCAAGTCGGGTAAAATTACAATTCCGCTACCGGATCGGGATGTCCAGGTTGCCCTGATCGCACGAACGGCGAAGGCTGCCAGTGAACCGGCCAAATTGTCTCTAAAATGGAAAGGTGCTCCCCCAAAACCAAAGACCCCGGAATTTGCGAAACCTAAACTTTACGCCTTGCTCATCGGGGTCAGCGATTATCAGAATGCCGACTACCGTCTTCGTTATGCAGCCAAAGATGCAGTGGATGTGTCAAAAGCCCTGTCGAACCAGGCCGGTGGCGTTTACCGGGAAGTCGTGACAAAAGTCCTGACAGACAAAGATGCGACGGCCGGTAACATTCGCGATGGCCTTGAATGGCTCGAACAGGAAGTGACCCATCGAGATGTAGGACTACTGTTTTTGGCCGGTCATGACATTACCGACCGGAAGCAGCGGTTCTACTATCTGCCGTTTGATGGCGATCCGAAGAAACTGCGACGGACGGCAATACCGCAAACGGATATTCAGGACGCCATTTCCTCTTTGCCCGGTAAAGTCCTCATGTTTATCGATGCCTGCCATTCGGCTCGGGGATTGAGCAATACAACCCAGACCCGCGGCCTTTCGTTGCTTGATGTCACGGCTGTCGTCAATGAGTTGTCCAGCGCTGAAAACGGCGTCGTCATGTTTGCTTCATCGACAGGGCGGCAACTCTCTATCGAAGATGATCGCTGGCAGAACGGCGCATTCACCGAAGCGCTTCTTGAGGGCCTCGACGGCAAGGCGGACTACTCCAAGGACAGCGTTGTCTCCGTGGGGGAACTTGACCTCTGGCTTTCCGAGCGCGTGAAGTCCCTGACCAACAAGCAGCAGCATCCCGTGGCCCGGCGGCCGGATACAGTTCCGGATTTTCCCTTCGCTATCCGCAAGTAGCAATTAGGATTTCTAGGGATTGATGGCAGAACCTTCCCCTTGATCGGGGGGTGAAAAACTAGGCGTGCCAGCCGCCATCGGCCATGAAAACGCTGCCCGTGGAGAAACTGCTCTGATCCGAGGCCACAAATAATACGGTTTGGGCGATTTCCTCTACCTGAGCATGGCGGCCGAGGGGAATGATTTCATTGAGCATTGCCGTGGCGTCCCGTCCCATGGTCTTGCTCATGCGGTCTTCAATGGTTTTCTGGAATGCATTGTCAATGGGCCCGGGAGCAATGGCATTGACCCGGATATTTTTCGGGGCCATCTCACGAGACAGGCACCGGACAAAGCCAACAATCGCGTGTTTGGACGTTATGTAGCCCACGGAATTGGGGCGGGCCTGGACCCCCATAATGCTGGAGGTCACAACGACGCTGCCACCGGACGCCATATGGGGAATTGTGTGTTTGCAGGCGAGAAATGTCCCTTTGACATTTACGGCCATGACTTCGTCAAACAGGTCTTCTGGATAGTCCGTCACCGGTGCATTCGTTCCGCTGACCCCGGCATTTGAAAAGAGAACATCGACGTGCCCCCAGGCTTCGACGGCCTGGCTCACATAAGTTTCGGTTTGATGGTTGTCAGAGACATCCGCTGCCGCAATAAGGACGTCGGGAGATTGTAAAGTTTCCCGAACCCGCTCCAGATCCTCACGGCTTTGATCTACGA
>JANQOC010000687.1 GCA_028279265.1 Hyphomicrobiales bacterium | reverse complement strand
GGAAGCCCAGGACGCCGGCTATGCCGAGGCCGATCCGACGTTTGACGTGGGCGGGCACGACACGGCTCACAAGCTTGCGGTGCTGACCTCCCTTGCCTTCGGTGTCGAAATGTCTTTCGACTCAATTTATCTCGAGGGCATTCAGTCGATCCGTCCCCAGGATATCGAAGCCGCCGATGCGCTGGGATACAGGATCAAGCTTCTCGGCGTGAGCACACGGACGGAGAGCGGTATCGAGCAACGCGTGCATCCGACAATGATTCCGAAGCACGCAACGATTGCCCAGGTCGACGGGGTGACCAACTGTGTTGCGGTCGAGGGTGATTTTGTCGGAGATGTCATGCTCACGGGTCCCGGCGCCGGAGCAGGGGCCACTGCATCCTCGGTGATGAGTGATATTGTTGATATCGCCAGGGATATTTCCTTTCCGCCGCTGGCGTTTCACGCAAGCGATCTTCAACCCTATGTCCGCGCCAAAATGCGCGCCCATGAGGGCAGCTATTATATCCGCCTGGCCGTCCATGACCGTCCCGGCGCATTCGCGTCGATCGCCTCGCGCATGGCGGAACAGAACATTTCACTGGAGAGCATTGTCCAGCACTGGCCGAAAGGCGGCAAGGACAAAGAGGATACCCAGGAGCCGCCGGAACTCATGCCGGTCATCCTGGTGACTCACCAGACGAACGAGGCAGCCATTCGCAGAGCGCTGGATGCCATTGAAGCCGACGGCCAGATTGTTGGTCCGGCACAGATGATACGTATCGAAAACCTTTAGGGGTTTTTCGACGCGAAAGACACAAACCAGGGAGGCCAAAGTGTCTAACATTCCAGGACCACCACTCAGCCGCGTACTCACATTGGAAATCGCGCGCGTGACGGAAGCGGCGGCCATTTCGGCCGCGCGTCTCAGAGGACGCGGCGATGAAAAGTCTGCTGACCAGGCAGCCGTTGACGCCATGCGCCGGGAACTCAACAAGCTGTCCATAGACGGCACCGTGGTTATCGGTGAAGGCGAGCGCGATGAAGCGCCGATGTTGTTTATCGGTGAAAATGTGGGCTCGGGAGACGGTCCCAAGGTGGATATCGCCGTTGATCCCCTGGAAGGAACAACCATTGCCGCCAAAGCCCTGCCGGATTCCCTGGCCGTATTGGCGCTGGCCGAAGGCGGCAGCCTCCTCAATTCGCCGGATATTTACATGGACAAGATCGCGATCGGTCCCGGTTACGAGCCCAATCTCGTGGATCTCGATGCCAGTCCCGAAGAAAATCTGAATAATCTGGCGAAAGCCAAGGGTGTCCCGGTGGCGGAGATAACAGCCTGTGTCCTCGACCGGCCCCGACATGCGAAACTGATTGCCGGTATTCGCAATGCGGGCGCGGCGATCAAGCTGATCGGAGATGGCGATATCGCCGGTGTTATTCATACCACAAACTATGAAGAGACCGGCATTGACATTTATATGGGTGTCGGCGGTGCACCCGAAGGCGTGTTGGCGGCAGCGGCTCTCCGTTGTATCGGCGGGCAGATGCAGGGACGTCTTTTCCCGATGAAGGAAAATGATACGGAAAGGGCGCACAATATGGGTATCGAAGACATCAACAAGAAATATGCCATGGAGGAACTGGCCAAGGGCGATGTTCTTTTCTCGGCGACCGGTGTGACCGATGGTTCCATGCTTGCAGGTGTGAAATGGCGGCCCCGATCCATCGAGACGGAAACCGTGGTCATGCGTTCGGCGACTAAGACCGTTCGCTGGATCCGGACCGAGCATAGATCGAATAAATATATCTAGCGGCGAACAACCGAACGGCGATCCGCGTCGGGGAATCGCAAAAAGGGGAGGCAGGCGGGACAATGATTGCTGAGCGGCAACCGCAGCAGGAGGCCTTTGACGGACCGTTTCTGGGCGTAACGCAATCGGCCAATGGCTATATCTGGCGCGATCGGCTGAAGGATGCCGAGCAGGCGAATTTGGCGCTGGCCATTTCACAGCGCTTTGACCTTCCGGAAGTTCTCGGCCGTGTGCTGGCGGCGCGGGGTGTGGGCCTCGAAGATGTTGATATTGCCCTCAATCCGACGCTCAAGTCCCTTATGCCCGACCCCTATGAACTCAGAGACATGGAACCTGCCGCCGAACGCGTAGCGGATGCCATCGCTTCGCAGGAGCGCATCGCGATTTTTGGTGATTATGATGTCGATGGGGCCTCATCCTCGGCCCTGCTGGACCGTCTCTTCCAGGCGCACGGGCTTTCCCCAATCGTCTACATCCCGGACCGGATCAATGAAGGGTACGGGCCCAATGCGGTGGCCATCGAACACCTGATTGAGCAGGGTGTGGAGGTTATCATTGCCGTCGACTGCGGGACCAACAGTTTTGACGCATTCGCCCCGGCGCTCGACAAGGGCAAGACCGTCATCGTTGTCGATCATCACCAGGCTGATGAACGCCTTCCCGATGTCCATGCGCTGGTTAATCCGAACCGCCAGGATGATTTGAGCGGCATGGGAGACCTGGCCGCGGCCGGTGTTGTGTTCCTGCTCCTTGTGGCCGTTGTGCGTTGCCTGAAGGAAAGAAAATTTTACGGTGACCAGAAGGCGCCGGACCTGCTTGAATATCTGGACATTGTTGCGCTGGCGACGGTTTGTGATGTTGTGCCGCTCAAGGGTTTGAACCGGGCTTATGTGACCAAGGGTCTGCAGGTCATGCGCCGGCGGGAAAATCTGGGACTGAAAACCCTGACCGATGTTGCCGGACTGAAGACGGCGCCGACCACTTATCATCTGGGATATCTCCTGGGGCCGCGCATTAATGCCGGCGGGCGCATTGGCGATTCCGGCCTCGGGGCGAAATTGCTGGCGACCACGGACGCCCATGAAGCCAACGATATCGCCACCCGCCTTGACCGGTTGAACAATGAGCGCAAGGAAATGGAGAACCTAATTCTTGAAGAAGCGCTGGCGGAAGCGGAGCGGGAAATCGAGAATGACCCGGATCTGCCGATTGTCATCGTCGGTTCCCCCGATTGGCCCAAGGGCCTCGTCGGCCTGGTATCGAGTCGTCTGACGGAACGCTATCGACGCCCGTCGCTGGTTCTTTCCTGGGATGGTGCGGTGGAAGCGACGGGATCGGCCCGTTCCATTTCGGGCGTCGACCTCGGGGCGGCGGTCCGAAGTGCGGTGCAGTCCGGACATCTGGTCAAGGGCGGCGGCCATGCCATGGCCGCGGGACTGACCGTGGCGCAGGGCAAATATGAGGATCTTCAGCGCTTTCTGGCGGATACGCTCAGGGAAAATGTGGCCCTG
>JANQOC010000704.1 GCA_028279265.1 Hyphomicrobiales bacterium | reverse complement strand
ACGTCGCCTATTCGACGCTATGCGGACCTCATTGTCCACCGCGCCCTGATCTCAGCCCTTGGCCTGGGCAAAGACGGCCTAACGGATCGTGAAATCGAGCGCCTGGAAGAGATATCGGAAAATATTTCCCAGACCGAACGCCGGGCCATGGCCGCCGAGCGCGAAACCCATGATCGACTTATCGCCGCCTATCACGCGGATCAGATTGGAGAGAGTTTTTCGGCAAACATATCTGGCGTCACCAAAAGCGGCCTGTTTATCCGCCTGCACGACAGCGGCGCCGACGGGTTTATTGCCATATCCACCCTCGGCCAGGATTATTTTATTTACGACGAGAACAGCCAGTCGCTCATAGGTGAAAAATCGGGGATCGGATACCGCCTGGGAGACAAGGTCGAGGTGCGCCTTGTCGAGGCCGTACCCAGCGCCGGGGCCCTGCGCTTTACAATGCTGTCGGAAGGTCGCGCGGACGTGAAAGGCAGTGTCAGAATTTCCCGCAATAAGGGGCGTAAGCCGGTGAAACGCGGTAAGTCCGGGCGAAAGTCCCGCCGCCGATAGTTGCGTCAAATTGACGAAAATGCAAAGAAGGTCTTCCGCAATGTTCCAGCATAACCTATATATTTGTCCATGAGCGATTCCACCACATATGACAGTTCCCGCGCCGCGCCGCTGGACCAACCGCCACGCGCCCTCGGTCAATCCTTACTCAGGGGTATGCGCCTGCGCTGCCCGAACTGTGGCATTGGACGATTGTTTTCAAAATTTTTGAAAGTTCAGGATTCCTGCAGCCATTGTGGCGAGGAATTGCATCATCACCGGGCCGATGATGCTCCTCCTTATGTGACGATATTCATCGTCGGGCACATCGTCGTTGCCCTTGTCCTGGCAGTTGAGGTGGCGTTCCAACCGTCCTACCTAATCCATGCTCTATTGTGGTTGCCATTATCGTTGCTTTTGAGCCTTTTCTTCTTGCCCGTATCCAAAGGCGCTATTGTCGGCTGGCAGTGGGCCCTTTACATGCACGGATTTGGCGGTGAAGAAGACGGGATGGACCCTGCGCCTGTCGGAGATTAATCCGGGATGGGAAAGCAGCCACTAAGCGACGACTATACGCTATTGCCCCGCCCTCCCGATCCGGTACCTTCCTATCCAACAATTCGGCCAAAAGATGCGGCCACCCTGATCATTCTCCGCAATCACGGGAAACAGGTTCAGCTGCTCATGGGGCGACGCCATCCCCGGCATAAGTTTATGCCCAACAAATTTGTTTTTCCCGGTGGACGCGTCGACAGTGCCGACAGCAGGGTTCGAACTGACGGTGACCTGAATCCCTTAACTCGCGAGCAGTTGCTCATCGCCATGAAAGGCCGGGCGAGCGAAAACCGGGCCCGAGCCCTGGCCCTGGCGGCCATCCGTGAGACCTTTGAAGAGACCGGACTGGTTATCGGCAAGCCGCTGGCACAACCCCAGTCCTCGCGTTCACCCGTATGGCAAAATTTTCTTGCCCATGGTGTCAGTCCGGAACTCGAAAATCTGACATTTTTTGCCCGTGCAATAACGCCGCCAAAACGCCGTCGCCGCTACGACACGCGCTTTTTCTGCGTCTCGGCAGATCATATCGCCGTCGAGACAGGGCTCGAAGATGGCGAACTCCTGGATCTCCACTGGCTCTCTATCAAGCAGGCCCTCGAACTGGAAATTCCGCCGATCACCAAAACCATTCTCAACGATCTCCGCAGCCGCCTAAATAGCAATGGCGAGCTGGACAGTTCGGCACCGGTGCCATTTTACTACATGGCAAGTAATGGTTTCCGCCGCCGTCTAATAAGTTTGCCTTCCAAGTCTTGACAATAGCGGCATCCTGAACAATTCTCTTTTCAAAGATTTCAAGTGGACGGATTTAGGAATATTCGATGGCAAAGCCGACGACACAGAAGATAAAATTGGTCAGCAGTGCTGGCACTGGATTTTATTATGTAACCAAGAAAAATGCGCGGACCATGACGGAAAAAATGGCCATCAAGAAATATGATCCCATTGCGCGCAAGCATGTAGAATTCAAAGAAGCAAAAATTAAATAATTCAAACCTGAGAGGGTCTTCGGGCACAACTCTTTTGTGCCCGTATCAAGTTCGGCCTGAACAGGGGAAACGTTATTAGTTTGTAACTTGTTCTATTCAACCGACATTTTTATCAACCGGCATGGGGGCGGTTGTACAGTATGGTTAGAAATTCAAATTTTTTGAGATTTAATGTCCAGCCCCGCAACTATCCGGTAGCGGGGTATGTCCGAATAAGTTGCGAGACTGGGTTCAAGCCAAACGGACCAAAGAGGGCGTTGGCCATTTGACCTGGTGACCTGCTGAGTAGCGGCGTCAACGAGGAGGCCACTCAAGCCGTTCCTCAGCCGGTCAAAACCCCACGGACCCAGGAGATGCGGCGGACCTGAGCGTTCCGCAGGGAACTGTATGCTCTGGAAGATAGTGAACCAAAAACTATGCGAGATTGTGACACTATGTGAATTGGACCCCGTATAATCCCCGACTCAACTTCCATGCTGCTAAAGTTGCTATATCTAACAATCATGTAGTCTATCCAGCTAACGCATTAAATCAATAAATTCTACCAATCGTTGGGAAGTAACTGGAATTATTGTTAAGCGTTAACCAAGTATTTTGCGGAGTTCAGCAAAATTCAAGCATCTGAATTCTTATACAAATGTGTCAATTTGTCGCATTTCGTTAATTGAAAACAGCGGGATTCAGAACGATCTCA
>JANQOC010000682.1 GCA_028279265.1 Hyphomicrobiales bacterium | reverse complement strand
CCCGGCCGCCCATGGATTTGCGCGAGAGCCTTTCCGGTGCCATGGCATCCATCTCGGCACCCATCTTGAGGGCCGCTGCGAGTTCCGGATCCTGCGCCTGGTAAAGCTGCATCAGCCGGTCAATTGTATCACCACTGGATTGAGGCAGGATCTGCGGCGCCCAGGACATCACCTTTGCGGGGCCGCGCATAATCAGGGGAATAGTGTGTCCGACCGACAGGCCGAGATTGTGAGTAATGTTTCCCTCGGTCTGCAAGGCGGAAATAGCCCGGTTCATCCAGCCGGAATCAGCCTTGATCGCGGCCGGATAGCCGCTCTCCAGAACTTCCTGGGCATCGAAGTGAGAGCGCTTCCGGTAAGGCGACGCCACCGCATGCGTAATAATTGCTTGGCGTTTCGTGAACAATCGGTGGAGTGTTTTCAGCTCCGGGTTCAGGGCAAAGAAACCATCGAGATCCAGCGGCGCTCCTTTGGATTTCACATCACTGAAAAATGACGACCTGAGCCGCATATAGTCGGGGTCGCCGACAGGCATCACAGCGGAAATACCATCGAGGCCACCGCGAAGATTGACCACAAGAAGCCGGGGATCGGGTGCGCCGGCCGCCGAAGCCAGACGGGGGATCAGGCCGAATGCCGCCAGACTTGTCCCCATATACAGGATGTGCCGACGATCAATTTCGGGATTGGATTCGGGAGAATTAAATTCCGGGGAACTGGACGCGGGTGAGTAGGTTTCAGAGGAGCCGGTTTTGGACGACATAGGTTCATCTCCTTTGAAATTCGGGGCTGAGCATCATCAGGGCCATGGCCTGCTTTGCCGATTCGGCACGGGCGATCGCCAGATCCGTTTCCTCGGAAAGTAGGGGCCCGAGTACGTCCCGCGCCAGCTCACGGACATCACGGGAAGGACGGCTGCGGGCCACTTGCTCCGCCCAGTCCAGACGGGTCTTGAGCGCGTCCGGCGCAATCCAGCTTTCACTCACATCGGGCCAGCCCTGGGGCGACGGTGGACGGAAGGGCTGCTGCCCCATCAGCTTTAATGATCCGAACAGGTTTTTGCGTTTGGGTCTGACATTGAGAGCCCGTGACGTCGCCACCACAAATTCGTAAGGCCGCCGGAACTTTTTAAGCTCCGGACGCCAGCTATCGGCATCTTGCAGAAGTGCCTCGTACATACGCCGCAGATCACCGCCGGTGTTCAGGAAAGTTTTTTCCACCCGAGTGACCAGGCTATCCGGCGGATCGTCTGAAACAAAATGCTGCACTAGCTTCTGGGAAACAAAACGGGCTGTCGACGGATGATGCGCCAGGGTTCGCAGCACCGCGATTCCCTGTTCCATATCCTGCTGGTCATAGACTTTGCCCATGATTTTCTGCGCCCCGGGCTCGTGCATGAACTTGCGGAAGATGAATGTTCCGATTGTCCCGCCCCGGGCTTTTGGTCCGACGATGGTCCAGCCGGTCAGGACTTTGGCAAAGTTCGTTACATCCTGCTGAGTGTAACCGCCATTGACGCCGACCGTATGGAGTTCAAGAATTTCTCGAGCCAGATTTTCATTAAGTCCTTTGTTGCGCCGCTGGCCGGCTTTCGAGTTCGGCCCCATGGACAATTGATTGTCGAGATAATGGATCATCGCCGGATGCCGTGTCGCGGATAGCAGGAGATCTTCAAAGCGTCCGGTTATATGCGGCCGCACGGCCTCCCGCCGATAAGGTCCCGCCAGGACCGCCAATCTCGGATTGTTCGCGGAAACGGCAAAATGATTGGACCAGAAGTCGACTAGGCGTTCGCCAAAACCAATTTCACTCTTTCGGTCCGTGTCAAATCTCGCTTCGAGTTCGCCAAGGAGAAACCGGCGTGCCGGATTTTTCGGCTTTTCGACGTTGGTTTCCTGCTTGCGTGCACGAATGGCCTTGATCTCGCGGCGAAAGTCGAACCAGGTGCTGAGGGCCTCACGGCTTGAAGGCAGGTCGTCGAATGTGTAGGTCGAACTTTTTTCAGCATCATCAAGAAGCCGTCCGGTCAATTGCGTAGGGCTGCCCTCGGCAAGAGGACGCTGGTCAAATCGCCGTCCCCAGCCAAAACGATGATAGGCGAGCGCTCTGTTGAGTTCAAATTCCTGCTTCATCTTCCCTTACGCGTCCTCTGATCCCGTTGGGTGCTGTCCCAAAGGGTGGAACTTGGACGTCGGCCCTTATTGGATCTGGATCCACATTATTTCACTATCATACGGTCCGATCAAAGAATTCCGTCGCAAAAATTAACGTAAGGGTACCATCCGAATGAAATCCGGCCGGGTTGTGACGACTGTATAGGGCTGACATTAAATGCCGATACAAATCGTTGATTGACCAAACCTGGAGCTGAACGGCGATCCCAGAAATTCCGGGAACCGGGATATCCATGAACGGGCGCAACCAGATTAGCGGAATTCATGGTTTCATGTTTTCAGAGAAAAACCGGCAATAGCCTTGTACCGATCCGACATTTCCTTAAGCTCGGCCTGGGAAATATAGTCGTCCAGATTTTCAAAAGGTTGGTCCCCGGTAAGTTCTTCAACCCGGATATTGATAAAGTCCGGCGGATGGCTGCGATTGGTCTCCACGACTTTACCGGTCTTTTCAAGGCGCTCGTCCTCGTATGCCTTCAGCGCTTCGACCGGTGGCCGGCTCGTCAGCAGATCCGCAAGCACCCTTGCGTCGATAAGCCCCTGCGCCGATCCATTGGAGCCACGCGGATACATGGGGTGTGCCGCATCGCCGGCGAAAGTGATGCGTCCAAACGTCCACTGCTTCACCGGGTCTTTATCGACCATGGGATATTCGAGTATCTGGTCTGCCGTTTCAATGAGTTCCCGGACATTCAACCAGTCGAACGTCCAGTCCTTGTATATCGGCAGGAAGTCTTCAATGTTGCCCTTCTGGTTCCAGTCGTTGCGAGAAACATTCTCGGTTTCGATCTCCGCCATCCAATTGATGAGCTGATCCCCCGATCCGTCAATATCGTCGATGATCGGGTAGATAACCATTTTACCGGTGCGAATGGAGCCCACGCGTAAATAGGTCTGGCCATCAAGTATAGGTTTGCGCCGGGTGGTTCCCCGCCAGGTGTTGATACCGGTAAAGACAATTTCATCGTCGGGGTAAAAATGACGCCGCACCGTCGAGTTAACACCATCGCATGCGATGAGGAGATCAGCCTCCGCTGTCCCCCGTGGTTCGCCACTGTCGGGATCAGCGAAATGCGCGATCGCCTGATCCGCCGTTTGATCAACCGTCACACATTTCATGCCGGTGTGAATACGGTCGCCCAGGGCTTCGCGGGCGGCCTCATAGAGACACATATGCAGCTGGCCCCGGTGTACACCGCGTTCCGGAGAGTCGTAGCCTGCAAACCGGCCCCGCGGTTCACTGTAAATCAGCTGGCCGAAGCGATTGTAAAACCGGCTCTCCCGGTTTTCGATTCCGAGCGCTTCAATCTTGTTGCCGACACCCAGGAGAGCAAGCTCACGTGTGGCGTGGGGCAGCAATGTTATTCCGACGCCGAGTTCTCGAATTTCAGGTGCGGCTTCAAAAACATCGCATTCGATATTTCGGCGATGGCACTGGAGTGCGAGGGCCATCCCAACAATACCGCCACCGATGATCGTAATCTTCATTGACTTCCTCCGGTCGTGCGGCAGCAAGGTCAGATAGGCTATGGGCCAGGGAAACTGTTTCCGGATTGGACCTTGCTTGCCATTTCAGAATACAATTTTATTTTGCGGTAACAATAGTAAATCGTTTGGAGGATCCATGGCGCATGTAACACCCCTGGAATGGGATGATGTTCCCCAGTTCAGAGAACGCTTTGAACATTATCAGAAGACCCGCGGCTTTGTGCCCAATAGCATTCGCACCATGTCCCGGCGCCCGCCCATTGCCGAGGCGTTCATGCAACTCAATCAGGCTGTTCTTTACGAAGGCACAGTATCGGAAGAGTTGAAAATGCTGGTCAGCCTTATCGCCAGTCAGGCCTCGGGATGTCGTTATTGCCAGGCGCACATGGCCAATCTGTCGAGCATTTACAAGGCGTCGGATGAGAAAATCCAGGCGGTTTGGGAATTCGAGACAAGTGATCTTTTCAGTGATGCGGAACGTGCTGCCTTGCGCCTCGCCTGGCACGGGGCGCTGGTGCCAAACCAGGCAACCAAAAAAGATTTCGAGGAAGTCCGGAAATATTTCGATGACGGTGAGATCGTGGAAATTGTCGGCGCCATTGCGCTCTTCGGTTATCTGAACCGCTGGAACGATACCATGGCCACGGATCTCGAGGAATATCCTCTATCCGTCGCCGACAGGGCTATCGGCAGTGTTGGCTGGGAGGCCGGGAAGCATGGCGGCGGTTGAAAGATCCGCTCTTGCAATCCCCGTGAAAACGGGTTTGATAGGTGCAGACCGTTCGCAAAAGAAATCCGGCAGTTTCGGGATAAAGTCCCGGTCTGCGCGGTGATGTAAAGGAGCAAGCTCATGGCCAAGGAATTCGCATCTGCCGGCGACTTGGAAGCAAAAAAGATCACTTTCGAAGAGATTGGCAGAGACCTCTATGCATTCACCGCCGAGGGCGATCCCAATTCCGGTGTTATCATTGGCGATGACGGCGTTCTGGTCATTGATGCCCAAGCCACGCCGGCTGCTGCGCAGAACGTGATCGATTGCATACGCGGTGTCACGGACAAACCGATCAAATATGTGGTTCTGTCCCACTATCACGCGGTGCGGGTGCTGGGGGCATCAGGCTTCCAGGCCCAGGAGATAATTGCGTCGGACGTCTGCCGGGCCATGATTCAGGAACGGGGGCAGGAAGACTGGCTGTCCGAGTTCGGACGTATGCCGCGTCTGTTCAAGGATCCCGACACGATTCCCGGACTGACATGGCCCACCGTGACATTCCGGGAAAAGATGACCCTCTATCTGGGCAAGCGCCGCGTGGATCTCATGTTCCTCGGACGCTCCCACACCGCCGGTGATATTGTCGCCTGGGTGCCGGACTCGCAGATCATGTATTCCGGCGATGCGGTCGAATTCAAGTCCGCCTGCTATTGCGGTGACGCGCACTTCACCGACTGGCCGTCGACCCTCGACCGTATCGGTTCCTTCCAGCCCGAGGCCCTGATGCCCGGGCGCGGTGCGGCCCTGAAGTCGCCGGAGCGGGTTCAGGAAGCCATAAAGCTGACGCGCCAGTTCCTGACGGACCAGTATCAGACGACTGCGAAACTGGCTCTCGGGGGGGCTTCGCTGAAGGAAGCCTTTGACGCTGTCCGAGAGGTCTGCGATCCGAAATACGCGGATTATGCCATTTACGAGCATTGCCTGCCGTTTAATGTCGCCCGCGCTTATGACGAAGCCCTGGGCATCGATACGCCGCGGATCTGGACGGAAGAGCGGGACCGTGACATGTGGGCGGCTCTCCAGGGAGAGGCCGGTTAACTTCCGGTACTGATCAGTGGAATGGGTCAGACCCGCGGTCTGGAATGCGGGACCGGCTTGTCTCCACGCAACCGGATCCTGTGACCGAATTTGAAGAACTGTTGAAATACTCGCTTCAAATGGCGGTCAATTCGGATGAATTCGACGCGACTCCGTTAGAAATTCTCATTGAACCCCGCTAACGCGGCATTTGATGAGATTTTCGCAACATTTGCTGAAAAAAATGTCAATTATCCGAAAGTCGGGATGTCATGTCTCAATTTTTATGCTAGATACGCACCCGGTTCGTATG
>JANQOC010000655.1 GCA_028279265.1 Hyphomicrobiales bacterium | reverse complement strand
ATTCGAAAAATCAGAAGAGCTAAATGCGCCCAATAAGATCCCCAATGCACGGCCAAGTAACATCGGGGATCTTTAGGCGAAATCTTCATCAAGATTGTTGAGTAAAGAATTCACGGGCAAAATTGAGCCCGAGAATTGTGACAATTAAAAGTTCGTCCGCTGACAGATTGCTGACATGTGGCGGGATTGCCATGACCCTCAAAATTACCCATGACCCAACCGGGTGGGGCCAACAGGGTAAATGCAGCTCCCGACCGGCCTCCACGGGCGGTGCTCCCACAGCCCTGAAAATCCTGCACTTTTTTGAACCGTATCCGACGCCACCGCGACAAAGGGTGTGAGAAGGCCCCCCTTGTGCGGGCCACGGCGTTAGGAGAATTCAAAATGCTTCAAAAATATGTGAATAAATTCAATGACTTATTTCGACTTTGCCAAAATTGGCGAAAACCGTGGCAGACGGATCCGCCAGTTCCGTCAATATTAGAAAAATACCGGCAGGGTGCCAGAAAGCGACTTCTGGTTGCTCTATTGGCGCTTGCGGGAGGCCTTTCCCCGGCGCTTGCCCAGGACCCCATCATCGGCCCCGGCGATGCGGTGGTCAGCGGATTCTCCGGCCTCAGAAATGTTCCGAAACCGGTTCCCCTTGACGGCTTTTATATCGATCCCGACGGCGCCTCGCTGCAGATCCTTCCCCTGGGTGTTTCATCGGACCCCGCCGGACAGTTTTTGAATTCCGCCGCGAAGTTCTCCGCCAAGGCGCGGGAAATCGGTCAGGTCTTTGCGATTACCCTGGCACGCCCGGCGGATGCGGACCCCCTGACCGAACCGGACATTTACGTGGCCCAGTCCTCGACATTCGGGCTGCATCTCGTCGTTCCCGACACTGACGGCGATGGCGAGCCGGAACGCACCAAAACCGGCGCTCCTAACGCCTCATGGATGGAAGGCCAGTTTGGCAATGATATCGGCGGCGGCCCCGGAAGCATTTATCGCATCAACGGGCAAACCGGCGAAGTGAGCCTGTTCACAACAATTCCCGATAATAGCGGTGTCGGCATCGGCGACATCGTCTTTGATGCCAACACGCGTCAGTTCTTTGTCTCCGATTTTGAAAACGGAACGATTTACCGACTGGACGAGAACGGTGTCATTATCGACCAGTTCGACCACGGCACGAGCGGCCGGGCCAATGCCGGGCTTGCCGAGATAGCCGATGACGGACAGGTCCTCGACATTACAAATCCCGGCTTCGATACGGAGAACACGGATAGCTGGGGCCTGACTCAGCCCGAACGCCGAATCTGGGCCCTGGGGCTCAATGGCGGCCGCCTCTACTACTCAGTCTGGGACGGACCGCAAATCTGGTCGGTGGGCATCAATGACGACGGAAGCTTTGCCGGTGATGCACGCCGCGAGATCGAAGTCAACGATGTGACCCAGCCCTATCCCATTTCAGATATGGTTTTCGATGGACGCGGACGCCTGTTTCTCGCCCAGCGCGGCGGCTTGCAATCGCGTTACGATTACACTGTATTTGCCAAGGCAAAGGAAAGCCACACGCTGCGCTATACGCGCAAACCCGATGGCACATGGTGGACGCCGCCGAAAGAATATGCGGTCGGCTTTCCGCCTCAGCATCGCAATGCATCCGGCGGTCTGGACCTGGGCATTCGCCTGAGCTCCAACCAGCAACGGGTTTCCGGTTGCGATGTGACGCTCTGGAATACGGGCGATTCCCTGCGTGACAGCGCCGAGCTCGATGAGCCTCGCATTGTCCATGGTCTCCAGGGTATGAATACAAGCCTGACGCGCCCGGACAATGTTCCCCCGAACCAGTCGGGTTTTCTCGACTATGACGGCAAATTTGACGACCCCACGGCTGAAGGCCATGTGGGAGACGTTGAAATCTGGCAGCCCTGTGAAGGCCGGCCAACCTATGGCACATTTGTACCGGTTTATGAGCCGGGCGAAATCCCTCCGGGATGGGAAATTCCCGAGGGTGATCCGGAATTTAATCTGGAACTCAAGAAAGTCGCAGATCCCAAGGAGTGTTGGGAGGCGGGCGCAGGCTGGCTTTGCTGGTACACGATCACGATCAAAAATACAGGTCTCTCCGACTTTTTTGGTCCGATCAAGGTCGAGGACTGGCTGCCGGCCTCCCCCGCGGGATCGTTCATGGATTTTCATTTTCAACCCTTCCCATGGCTCTGCAACCCACCGACACCGAATTTCGGCTTCAATTTTGAATGTACCCACGCACCGGTCTTTTTGGCACCGGGCGACAGCATCGATCTGTTTGTCGATGCCTGGGTTCCCAATGCCTTCCCAAGCAAGGCCAATGGCTGTCAGCTGACGAATGCTGCAAGGCTCGTCTGGCCGGCCGGTACGTCGGATGCGGATCCGACTGACGATCTGGGCTGGGATGTCGCCGATATTCCTTCGGAAAACTGCGAGGACGTGCCTCCGGAACCAACCAACCTGAAGATCGAGAAGAAGCAGGCGCTTGGCCTCTGTGTCGGTGATCACGACTGGTGCACGGTCTGGCAGATTGACCTGTTCAATACCGGTCCCGGTACGTTCAATGATATCATCAAGATCCAGGATGTTTTCCCGGCGGGAGCAAATTTTTCAACCTCCGATCCCGCGTGGAACTGTCTTGGGGACACTTGTGAAACCATTGGACCCGTGGTTCTGCTGCCTAGTCCGCCGTCTCTCGACAAGATCTCGCTTGTCGTACAGGTGAGCGGTGACGGCGCTCTGGCACACGAACTCGGATGCGAGCTGACCAACAAGGCCGTCATCCTTGATCCCTTGGGTGATCCCAAAAATACAGATCCCCTGGATGACGAGTCCGAGGATACCCAGAATCTGCCGGACGAGTACTGCCCTCCCCCGCCGGAAGGGATTATCGATGAGCCAGCGAAGGAAGATCCTCCTCTCAAATCCAACGACAAATCAAACCTGCGGATTGAGAAGAAGGCACAATCTCCCTTCTGCAGCAATGTCGGCGGAAACTGGTGGTGCGCATGGCTGATCAAAATATTCAACGAAGGTCCATCAGATGTGAAAACCGAGTTGAAGCTTGATGAGCTATTGCCCGCAGAACCCGAGGATGCAAACTGGAGTGCTGATTGGGAGTGCATGGGTGACGGCGATGGCGGACCGGAAGCGATGTGCAAGCGCGAAGAAAAGCTCATTGCCGCCGGTTCCTCGGTAAACCTAACCCTGAAGACCGCGTACACGACAGCACAAGTGAAAGAGATGAACTGTAAGCTTACGAACAAAGTCTCTATCGCTTTTCCGGCAGGCGGCACGTCGAAGAATACGAAGGCGAGTGACGATTCGGCCCAGGCCGTCGCCCGCGTGCCTTCCCATATCTGCGACAAGCTGACAATCGACCCTCCGGTCTTTTGTCCTCCGGGTTATCAGCGGGTTGGCGATACGTGCATCCGAGGCGGCGATTCCTGCCCCCGTGGCTGGACGAAAACGCCGATCCCGGGCCGTTGCTGCCCGCCTAACAAACCCTGGAGCGGAAACTCTTGCGGCATTGATGTCATCGTCGATCCGGCGCACCCCCAGTGCGGTCGTGGCTGGACGAAACTGGATATCAATCGCTACAAGTACTACCAGGATCTCAAATGGAGACTGAAGTTCTTGACTCTGGGCAACAGGCGTATCCTGTGCGGCATTGCACCTCCACCTCCAAGCAGAGAGCCGAAGTGCGACAGCGGCTGGACCAAGCTGAATATCAACCGCTACAACTACTACAAGTCGCAGAAATGGCAGCTGAGGATCAAACGGCTGGGGAACAAGCGTATCCTGTGTGGTATTGCCCCTCCGCCTCCTAGCAGAGATCCGAAATGCGACAGCGGCTGGACCAAGCTGAATATCAACCGCTACAACTACTACAAGTCGCAGAAATGGCAGCTGAGGATCAAGCGGCTGGGGAACAAACGTATTCTCTGCGGTATTGCTCCCAAGCCTCCGGTCCGAGGTCCCCAATGCGATCGCGGCTGGACCAAGCTGAACATCAATGCCTATCAGTCGCTGAAGCAAAAGGGCTGGACGCTGAGGTTCAAATCCCTGAACAACCAGCGTATTCTCTGCGGCAAACCGCCGATCAGCTCGGGCAGCGAACTGCGATGTGACAAAGGCTGGAGAAAGTATCCTCTGTCCATGGGTCCAAGTCTGAGAAAGCAGGGTTATCGCACCCGGATCAAGACGAAAGGGCGACAACGCATTCTCTGTGCCATCAAGCCTGCCGGCTCCTCGATTACCGGCAACCAGAACAATGGCAACACGAACCGGCCCAAGCGTAAGCAACCGACCGTGAATAATCCACGGCGGGTTGCTCCGAAAAACCTGCAGCTGAACCGGAGCAAGCAACTGCAGTTCCAGTTGCGCTAGGCAACGAGGAAATCAACGGAGAAGAACAGGAGCGGCCCCCGGGCCGCTCTTTTTTTTGCGCGGACGTGGGGGTTTGAATCCGACTGTTCCGTAACAGTACTCGCGACCCCTCGTCCCTGCCGATGAGCGGCCAGGCAAAGCGAACTAAGTTCGGCAGGAATATGGATCTCAACCCTTCGTTAACCAAATTGGTTTCAAAT
>JANQOC010000617.1 GCA_028279265.1 Hyphomicrobiales bacterium | reverse complement strand
AAAAAGAATCCGATGAAACGGGCGATGCGGCTGGATAAGGTCACGATCGCTGCCCTGGAGGCGGTGTTGAGACTATATGCCGATCCCGATCGATTGGTGCAGAGATTGCCCACGCTGCGGCTGCTTACACGTTCCCTGGAGGAAATTGAAATCGTTGCGGACCGGGTAAGACCGGTTCTGGAAAAGGCTCTGGGTTCACTTTGCCGAATTGAAAAGCTTCCCTGTAACAGTCAAATCGGCAGTGGTTCCTTACCCGTCGAACGTCTCCCGAGCATAGCGCTGCACATTCGACCCAAAAAAGAAATTGTCGGCAAAAAAAGTGGCGGTGTGCTGGATGATATTGCCGAAGCATTTCGAAATCTGAAGATACCGGTCATCGGCCGTATTCACCAGGGCGCGTTTGTCCTGGATTTTCGTTGTCTCGAAGACGACACGGCCTTTGTATCCCAACTCGATCAATTGAATCTGAATGCCGGATCGTAGCCCGTGATCATAGCGACCGCCGGACATATCGATCATGGCAAAACAACTCTCGTTGCCGCTCTGACCGGAGTCGCGACCGACAGGCTACCCGAAGAAAAGAGCCGTGGACTGACAATTGATCTCGGCTTTGCCTATGAACCTGTCGAAGATGGACCCGTGCTGGGTTTCGTCGACGTCCCGGGCCATGAGCGATTTGTCAAAAACATGCTGGCCGGCGTATCGGGAATCGATTTTGCCCTGCTGGTGATCGCCGCCGATGATGGAATTATGGCTCAGACCGAGGAACATCTGGCCATACTCGATCTGTTGAACGTGAACAAAGGCGCTGTTGCTCTGTCGAAGGCCGATGCTGTTGAACCTGCGCGCCTGGATGATGTAGAAGCATCAATTCGATCGCTGATTGAAAACTCAACCCTCAAAGGTGCGCCAATCTTCCGGGTTTCAGGTCTGACCGGAGAGGGAATCCCCGAACTTAAGACTTTTCTCGAACAACAGGCGCGGTCTCACAAATCCCGGGACCAGAGCGGTAATTTCCGTCTGGCCGTGGACCGCTGTTTCTCTATGACCGGGGCCGGGCTGATTGTGACGGGAACCGCGTTTTCCGGCACCATCGATGTCGGCGATCAGCTAATGATCGCTCCTCAGGGACTTCCAGTGCGTGTGCGTGCCTTGCATGCGCAAAACATCAAGGGTGAACATGGCCAGGCCGGGCAGCGGCTCGGTGTAAACCTCACAGGTCCGGGATTGAAAAAAACGGATGTCCATCGGGGAGACTGGCTGCTGGATCCCGCCTTGGCGACACCCACGCAAAGGCTGGATTGCCGTATTCGTTTTCTGGCAAGTGAGAAAAGATCTTTAAAACACTGGACACCGGTTCACCTTCATCTAGGCGCCAAGGAAGTAACGGGCCATGTCGCGGTGCTCGAGGGAAAACCCCTTTCACCGGGCGAGAGAGGACTTGTTCAACTGGTGTTGGACAAAGAGATTTGCGCCGTTCACGGAGATCGCCTGGTGCTCAGGGATTCGTCCGCCCAGAGAACAATCGGCGGGGGACGCGTCCTGGATCCCTTCGGTTGGCCCCGCGGGCGATCCAGACCCGAACGGATTGAGATCCTCCGAATTCTCGAGCGCAATTCACCTCATGAAATTTTACCCGATCTGCTGGAACATTCACCATCCGGGGTTTCCCTGAACAGATTTGCCGAGATGATGAATTTGGATTCAGAATCTCTTGCCGTCCTGTTGGAGCAAACCGATCACGTTTTGGCAGGCGCGGATGAAGATAATGTCGCTTTTTCAAAGCCGCATTGGGACGCGCTTCAAGACAGAGCTCTGGAACTCGTGAAGCAGGTCCAGCGCGACTCCCCCGGAGAACCGGGGATACCGGAGGATCTCCTGAGACGGCGGATAAAACCTCGCCTGTCAGCGGCGGTTTATCGCTCACTGGTTTCAGCGCTATTGGAAGTACAAGCGCTTAGTCGCAATGGATCGCATCTGTGTACACCGGATCATCGGATCGAGATGAGCACGGCGGATCAGGCTCTGTGGGCCAGGATTGAGCCGCTGTTGCAAGAGGATGGTTTTCGACCGCCGGTCATTCACGATATTGCCGAGGTCGTCGGCCAGGCGCCTAAATCGGTGGCGGGATTTCTCGCACGTGCCGAAAAATTTGGACTTGTCTGCAAGGTTGCGGACAACCGGTTTTTCCTGCCCCATGAGGTTCGGGAACTTGCCAACATTGTCGAAGTCCTGATCACGACGTCCGGCAAACAGGAAATGAGCGTCGTCGCGTTCAGGGACGCGGCGGAAATCGGTCGTAATCTCGCTGTTCAGGTTCTCGAATATTTTGACAAGCGAGGGTTAACGGCCCGCAAAGACAATGCACGCCGCCTATTGAAACCTGTCGCCGAGATATTTGGCCACGAGGAAACGGGATAA
>JANQOC010000609.1 GCA_028279265.1 Hyphomicrobiales bacterium | reverse complement strand
TCGCTCCCCTGCAAGTCTCCTTTTACTATTCGCTCTATACAATCGATCGCCAATCGCCTTGACCCAAATTACTGGTCACGATTTTTTTCAGCGAAATCGACGAGTTGCGCAATATTGTCCTGATTCAAATATTGTCGTTCACCATTTCCGTAGATGCGCCGGCCTTTGCTGTCGAAAAAGAAATTTGCCGGGACATACACCAGGGGCGAGAAGGCTTTGACAATGTCTTCTGTCTCATGAACAACGCGAATAGCGGGGTGAAAATTCCGGACCATGTTCCGCAGGCGTGCCTCAGAAACATGACCGTAACGACCCTCCGTCCAGGCGATCGCAACGATGTTGACTTTGTCCGTTCCGTTCTTTGTCAGATATTCACCGAGTTGCACGAACTCAGCTCGACAGGTGCCTCACCAACTGGCGAAAAACACCACCATTGTCGGTTTGCCGTTAAAGAAGCTGGAGTCCAAACCTCTTTCCATCACCGGCTTGCCGGCAGTCAGCGCTTTCTGAATTTTTTCATCCAGAATCAGGTTCTGCGCCGAAGTTGCGACCGGAGCAGAAAGGATAAACAGTCCCAAGAGAAATGGGATGACGGCCATCTTGATTTTCATTGACGATCTCTTTTTCTTCCCGAGATAATTTGAATCCGTCAAGTTAGGATCCATGAAAACGAGAATAGATTGAGAAGGATGCGAAAATCCAGCCTTAACAATTTGCACGGGATAACAAGTCAGTGAACAGAACTTGCAAAACCGTCTTGCGATTTGAGAGGTTCATTTGTTGGCCCTATGGAGGCGACCGTCAATCAAATCCGGAGCTCTCCCGGCAAAGTCTCAAGAAATACCCCATGTGATGGAAAAATGAGGGGTATGCCAGCCGAATGCGGCTAGGATCGTCTTATTTTTTTGCGCACGAATATTTATTCCGACCACTGAAGGAATAGTGGGTCGATTCTTCGAATTGCTGCCGTGTCATAGCTTCGACAACACATCGTTTGACCTTGCTGTCGCTTGATGACTTGCTTCGGGAACAGGATTTAACGGCCGCTTTCAGAGCGGCTTCACAGGAAGCAGCCACGGCTTGATGGCTCGAACCGCTGTAGGAAAGCGTTACCAAGAGAAAGGAGAGAGTTAGAATTGTTCGCAACATAAATAAGTCCCCAATTTCTTTTGATAGTGTGTTGACTTGAACATACCCCGAAGTCCTCGTTTGGGAAAGGGTAGAAAGACCATTTTCGCGACTCTCATTATTGGCCAGTCCCCTGTATTTGCCTTTATATCCGGCCAGCAAAGGGACAAGATCGTTTAACCCTGAACTCGGCAAATCAGAAACAATGATGAGCGCGTAATTGTTTATGTAGAATTGTGCCTGCAACCGGCAAATCCGGCCAATCCCGAAATCCGGACAATCTCATATTGAATGCGGCAGAAAAAAGATCGTGACAGCAACGGATTAGATGGGCTAGGAAAAAAGTCAAACTGAGCCAATGAAAAACTCAGACCCCCGACATTAATCAGAAGACGAGGAAGAAATAGGCAATGAAAACCAGAAGACTATATACAGGATTTGTGGTGGCCCTGGCGGCACTGGCCTGGGTGGCAATCGGCAATCCGACGGCTGCAAATGCACAGGCTAAAGAGTTCGTGTTCACGGCAATTCCGGATCAGGATGAGACGCAGCTGCGAAAGCGATTTAATAAAATCGCAGATTATCTCTCCAAGGAACTTGGCATTAAGGTCAAGTATATTCCCGTGAAATCCTATGCGGCAGCCGTTACGGCCTTCCGGAATGGTGAGGTACATCTGGCCTGGTTCGGCGGCCTGTCCGGTGTGCGGGCTCGCTCCCTCGTGGACGGTTCCGTTGCCATTGCCCAGGGTTTCGAAGACAAATCATTTGAAACCTATTTTATCGCCCACGCAAGTTCCGGGCTCAAACCTGCGGATTCATTTCCCAAGGAAATCGCGGGCAAAACATTTACTTTCGGTTCCAAGGGTTCGACCTCGGGCCGGTTGATGCCCGAATTTCATATTCGTGAGAACTTGAAAAAAGCTCCTGAAGAAGTTTTTTCAAAAGTCGGTTTCAGTGGCAATCACTCCAAAACCATCGCCTTGGTTCAGTCCGGAGCCTATCAGGTTGGCGCCGTGAACTTCAAGGTCTGGGAAAAAGAACTTAAGGCCGGCAAGATCGATGAAAGCAAAGTCCAGGTCATTTGGCGAACACCTCCTTATCCGGATTATCAGTGGACCATTCGGGGTGACGTTGAGAAAACCTGGCAAGCCGGATTTGTGGATCGTGTGAAAAACGCTCTGCTGAACATGAAGGACAAGGAACTTCTCGATTCCTTCCCCAGAAGCAGTTTCATCCCTGCCAGCAATTCCGATTATCAGCCGATCAAGGATGTTGCCAAAGAGATCAAATTGATCGATGACTAGATGAAACGTGTTGTTATATCTTGAAAACGAAGATTTGGGATATCAGGGAGATATTGTATTACACAATATCTCCCTTTCCGTATCGGATGGCGAACGCGTAGCCTTTGTGGGCAAGAGCGGCGCCGGCAAATCCACCTTGCTTTCGGTCCTTCAATCTCGCTTTCCCAATGATATAGCTCTCATCCCTCAGGACACCGGCCTGGTGCGGGCGCTCAGTCTGTTTCACAATGTTTACATGGGTCGACTGCATCAGAATTCCACATTTTACAATTTGCTCAATCTGGTCTGGCCGCAGAAACCCGAGGTCGAAGAAATCGGGGCCCTGACAACAAAACTTGGACTGGAGGGCAAACTGTTTGAACGCACCGGTGAATTGTCCGGAGGACAACAGCAGCGAACCGCCGTTTGCCGTGCCATCTATCAGGGTGGGTCAGCCGTTCTTGGCGACGAACCGGTCTCGGCCGTTGATAATCGTCAGGCTGTCCAAATTCTTGAAGCTTTGAATGAGCGTTTCGACACGATACTGCTCGCTATGCACGATGTCGATTTGGCACTAAGATTCTCAGATAGGATAATCGGAATACAGGATGGAAAAATTGCGTTGGATCAACCTGCAACGGATTTGCAGCGACACGATCTCGATTTTCTATATATCGAATGACCGCAATTATATGAAAATCACTGGATCTGAAAACACACCGGGCCGAGGCCCGGAAATACAGATTTATACAATTTAGTAGCTGATACAAAAATATATGTCATCAGATGTCATAGTCGAGACGCAGAGTAAACCGCGCTATTCTCAGGCCGTGCGGACGAGCTTTTGGTTCGTAATTGTTGCACTGGTCTGTCTGTTGTTCTCCGATATTTCGATTACGACACAGGATCCCTGGACCGAACTGAAACGCATGGGTTGGGGTATCATCACTCCGAATTTCCTCGACTATCGGACGATTCTCGAAGCTCTGGTGCAAACCATCGCTTTCGCGCTCGTTGGGGTTGCCCTTGGTGCTGGCGGCGGTTTCATCCTCGCGCAATTCTTTCATATCGGTATCGTTCGCTGGGCATGTGCCTTTGTGCGCGCGATCCATGAGATTTTCTGGGCTCTGATTTTTCTGCAAATGCTCGGACTGACACCTTTGACCGGTCTGCTGGCCATCGGTATTCCTTATGCGGGAATTTGTGCCAAGGTCTATGCCGAAACCCTCGAAGAAGCTGATTTGCGCGCCGAAAAGGCCGTTCCGGGCGGCAGTGGCCTGTTATCGACCTTCTTTTACGCCCGCCTGCCCGAAGTCTGGGCGCATATCGTCCACTATACGAGTTACCGGTTTGAGTGTGGTCTCAGATCAAGCGCGGTCCTCGGTTTTATCGGCATGCCCACACTCGGTTTTCATCTGGAATCTGCTTTCGGTGAGGGAAATTACTCTGATGCGGCGGCATTGCTTATCGCCTTTTACATATTGATCGTGACCCTCAGATTCTGGATGCGGGGTCGATTATTGTGGCTTTATCTGCTGGCAGCTCCCTTGTTCCTGACCGGCGGGAGTGAAATTAAACTCACCAATATTGTTCGTTTCCTCACGTCAGATATCGTGCCGGCGCCGCTTCGTATCGGTGATTTCTCAGGATTTGTGGATTGGATTGTTTCCATGTTTCAAACCCAGGTCCTTCCCGGTGTCTTCGCAACGGTCATTCTGACCCAAATCGCCCTGGTTATGACAGCATTTCTGGCGCTGGTCCTGTTCCCGCTGATCTCAGAAAAATTTTTCGGACAATTCGGACGATCCATAGGTCATGTGTTTCTCGTCATCGTTCGTTCGACGCCGGAATTCATACTCGCGTACATATTCCTGCAACTTTGGGGACCGTCGATGCTCCCCGCCATCGTGGCGCTATCCTTGCACAATGGCGCTATTATCGGCCATTTGATGGGGCGATACAGCAATGAAATTCTGCTGCGTCCGGATCATGGAAAGGGACTCAACCTCTACGGCTATGAGATCGTTCCGCGTATCTATGGTCAGTTCCTCGCATTTTTGTTCTACAGGTGGGAAGTGATCATGCGCGAGACCGCCATACTCGGGATATTGGGTATTGCGACACTTGGATTTTTTGTCGATAGTGCCATTGCGGATATCCGGCTGGATCGGGCGATGTTCCTGATTTTCATTACGGCAATTCTCAACATCGGCATAGACATTATTTCTCGAAAGCTGCGTGCGCGTCTGCGGATCAATCAGACAGTGGAAGCGGTGTAAAACTTTGTCTCGGAAGAAAAGATACCAGGCATGAAACAGAATTCTCAGACGGTTGTAAAAGATCTCGTGCTCATTGGCGGCGGTCACTCGCATGTCGCGGTGCTTAAGAATTTCGGTATGAAACCCTTGCCGGGCGTCCGACTCACCGTCATTGCCAGAGATGTTCACACCCCGTATTCGGGTATGCTGCCGGGATATATTTCCGGACACTATGATTATGATGAAGTACATGTGGACTTGCGTCCCCTTTGCCAGTTTGCAGGCGCGCGCCTCTTCCATAGCGAAGCTGAAAACATTGATTTTCTGAATAAGAAGGTGATCTGTAACAATCGGCCTGC
>JANQOC010000605.1 GCA_028279265.1 Hyphomicrobiales bacterium | reverse complement strand
CGAAATTCGGAGGAAACGCCAATGACGGACAAAAATTTTAGCGGTGTTCTCGTTCCTGCCTTAACCCCATTTGGAGCAGACCTCTCACCTGACAAAGACGCATTTATCAAGCACTGCAAATGGCTCATGGACCAGGGCGCAGACGGACTGGCTGTGTTCGGCACAACGAGTGAAGCCAACTCTTTGGGGCTCACAGAGCGTATGACCTTGCTGGACGCGCTTGTCGAGGCAGGTATCCCGGCGCGGAAACTTATGCCCGGCACAGGGGCCTGTTCTATTGAGGACAGTCTAGCGCTTACCCAACACGCAGTGGATCTTGGATGCGGGGGTTGTCTGATGCTGCCGCCGTTTTACTACAAAGGTGTCAGTGACGAAGGGTTGTTCAAAGCATTTGCAACCGTGATCGACAGGATCGGCAGTGATGCTCTCAAAATTTATCTCTACCACATTCCGCCGGTCGCCCAAGTTCCCATCAGCTTGTCCCTGATTTCCATGCTGTTAAAACACTATCCCAAGACGGTCGTCGGTTTGAAAGACAGTTCCGGTGACTGGGACAATACCAAAGCCGTCCTCACGGAATTTCCAGGATTTGAAACCTTCGCCGGTTCGGAAGTCTTTCTGCTGGACACACTGCGCAATGGCGGAGCCGGGTGCATCACCGCGACCGGGAATGCCAATCCCGCCGGCATACGCAAGGTTTTTACAAACTGGCAAACGGACAAAGCCGATGAGCTTCAGAACCGTATTACGCTTGTCAGGAAAACCATTCAAAACTACACGCTGGTCCCGGCGCTCAAAGTCTTGATCGCAGACATGAGAGATGAAGCATCCTGGGCAATTGTACGTCCGCCGCTCGTGGAATTATCCGAAGACGAAGCGAAAAATCTTCTGGCGGATCTGAAAGAGATTGATTTCAGCCTGAATACGGACGATCAGATGGCGACGGCCTGAGTTTTTGGCAATCGAGGAAATTCCAGGCTCTAAAATCCGTACAGCGACTCTGGATTGGTCACCAGTATCTTCCGGATAACCGACTCATCCTCTGTCCAATCCTTTAGCTGGTTGAGCAGATAGGTATCGCTGGGCATTTGGTGGTAATAGTGGGGATGGGGCCAGTCCGATCCCCACAACATCCGGTCGGGTTTCGTTTCGATGAGCTTCTTTGCGAATGGAACGACATCATCGTAAGGGGGACTTGTGCGTGCCGTGATCCTGTAGGCACCGGTGAGTTTAATCCAGATATGACCGCGCTCCAATAAGTCAAGGAGATCCCGGAATCCCTGATGTTCAAGGCCTTGCCCGGTTTTCATATATCCTTTGTGGCCAAAAACAACCGGGATCGGAAATTCTGCAAAGACATCTTTTAACTCGGAATACTGGTCGACTTTCAGCAGTACTTCCAGATGCCATCCGAAGTCACGAAGCCGGTTCGAAAAACTCTTCATCTCGGATGCAGAATCAAACGGCAACCCGCCCTTGTCGACAAAATTCAGCCGAAAGCCTCGAACACCCCGCGCATGAAATCCTTCAATTTCCTCATCCGTCGCCGTGGTTTCCAGGGCTATAAGGGCGCGCAGATTTTTAGGATCCGTCGCCAAAGCATCCAGAGTCGCCCGGTTATCCGTACCGTAAACGCTCGGCTGTGTAATAACGCCTCTCTCTATGCCCAGGACCTGATGCATTTTCCTCGCAGTACTCAGGGAAGCATCTGGAGGTGTGTAGTCCCTTGAGTCGTTGTAGGGATACAATTTTTCTGGCCCGAATACATGAAAGTGGCTGTCACAGGCACCTTTGGGAACCGCAAAGCCCGGTGCACTAACATCTGGATTTGGGGATGGGCATAAAGATTCCAGATTCTGGGACTGTTTTTGAAGCATTACAAATTCTGATCTGTTCTAGGGAAGATATTGCTGACTTAGGCTTCTAGCGGGAAACGCGGCTCTAAAATTGTTCAATTGCTCTTTTCGTTCCTGCCCTCGGTTGGATAAGGCACCTTGAATGCGGATTATTTGTCCGCAAACAAGTTGCAGCCTGTTGTTTGTTTTTCTGCCCACTTCATACGCCAAGCGGGTCGTGAAAAAAAGTCATATTTCGTCGTGGAAACCCAAAGCTGGTTCTTCACATTCTTCCGCGCCAGTTTGTTCGTTAGCCGAACTTATTGGCAACAATTTCACTATCGGAAAATTATATTATACTTGAATTAATCTAACAAATGATATATTTTCATTTTTTTATTTAGTAATTGTAATATAAATATTGGCATGAAAAACCTACCACCATTAAACGCCTTGCGCGCTTTTGAAGCGACCGCCCGACACATGAGTGTCACCAAGGCCGCAAAAGAACTGAATGTAACACCATCCGCTGTCAGTCATCAGATCAAAGCCGTTGAAGATTTTTATGAACTGAAACTGTTTCAGCCATCGCGGCGAAAGCTGCAGTTGACCGATGCCGGTCGTCTCATGGTTCCGTCCTTGAGCGACGCGTTCAATAAGATATTCATGGTTTCCGATCAACTTCGTTCAATGGATCGCCGCAAGCAGCTCACCGTTGGCAGTGCCGGTTCATTTGCAATGAAATGGCTTATTCCGCGCATACCCGACTTCAAAGAGGAAAATCCCGATATAGATGTCCGGGTCGCCGCCGCTCCCTTATTGAAGGATGCCACGGAAGAGGCCCTTACCAATGAGGATGTCGACATTGTTGTTCGTTTCGGTCCCGGACATTACGCCGGATATCACGTTGACTATCTTTTTCCGGAAACGGCTTTTCCCGTATGCAGCCCCTCCCTGTTAGGGAAAGACCGGCCGCTGGATAGCCCTGACGATCTTGCAAATTTTGACCTCATCCACGATGAAGGCTACATGCATTACACCAATGAAGGTGTCCGATTCCATACAACATTCCCGGATTGGGCTATGTGGCTTGAGGCGGCGGGGGCAACCAATGTAGAAGCCACTCGGGGAACGCGGTTCAGCACATCGGCCATGGCCATCGAGGCAGCGATCGAGGGCCAGGGCATCGTTCTCGGACGTAGTGTTCTCGTGCAAGACGATATCGCCGCGGGTCGCCTGGTGAAACCATTCGAATTGTCGGTGTCGAACCTTTTTGCCTACTATTCCATTTGCTCGAAAGACAATGCTAACAAATCGGAAGTCGCCGTGTTCCGATACTGGCTGGAAAAAATGGCCAAGAAAAACAATGATTATCAGGACGAAAAAGTTGTGAGTGAAGCCACCGTGTAGTGATCGGTCACGAACTCTTAGAATCCACCTTGTTCAATTCATCCAGTAATGGCTCCTGTAAATCCTGTTCGAAGAGATCTTCGAGTTCCTGAGCGGATTTCTTGGCCTGCAACCGCAGTTTTTCAACATCGGTGAAGTGCTCGTAATCGTCGTATAATCTTTTTTGATCGTGAGCCCGGAATGTTTCAACCAGACGTTCGGCTTCGCTTTCTTTGAGACCGTATTCGACGAGAACCTCCTGGGAGAGTTTCAGCGCCGAATAGAATGTTTCCCTGAAGATAACCTGGACACCGAGATCCATAAGCTTGTGTACATGCAGTCTGTCGCGGGCACGGGCAAACACCGGCAAGTCCGGGTAACTGTGCCTGACAGACGCTGCCACTTTCAGCGAATCCTCAACATCATCAATAGCCAGAATGAAACACTTCGCTTGATCGGCTTTGGCGGCACGAAGAATGTCGGGCCGGGCAGGGTCACCATAGTAGATCTTGGACCCGAACCTCTTTACGAAATCGACGCGCTCGGAGCTGCTGTCCAGCGCCGTAAACGAAATCCTTTTGGCGCTGAGTATGCGCGCGACAATCTGGCCGAACCTCCCAAAGCCGGCGATGATGACATGTCCGGAATCTTCAGGCATTTCATCAAAATTGTCAGCCGTAGCAGTTTGTTTGGGTTTAAACAGATCATCAAAGCCAAGCAGAATAGGTGTGGAGACCATGGTCAGGGTAACGACGACCGAGAGCAGGGCTGCGAGTTCCGGTTCCACGACACTTAGAGCCACCGCGGACGTGAGAAGCACGAATGCAAACTCTCCGTCCTGGGATACGGATATGGCCATCCGACGGGCTCCCCTGGGATCAAGATTCTGCGCACGGCCGAGACCGTAGTTAATCGCGATTTTGACCACCAGCACGAGAGCAACAAGAAACAATATTTTCAAGGGTTCCTGGATAAGCAGGTGAAGGTTCAAGTTCATTCCGATCGCTGTGAAAAATAAGCCTAGGAGCAAACCTTCGAAAGGGGCAATATTGGCCTCGATTTCATGACGATATTCAGAGTCAGCGAGCAGTGCTCCGGCGATAAAGGCTCCCAGGGCGGCCGAGAGCCCGGCATACTGCATCAGCAGTGCGACACCGACAACTGTCAGTAGTGCGCTGGCGGTCATCGCTTCCTTAACTTTCGTGGCAGCGACAATGCGATAAATGCGATTAAGCAGAAATCTACCGACAACGATAATAAAGAGTATCGTTGCGATCGCCCATATGGCGAACCAGGCACTGAATTCCGTTCCGGATTCAACGCCGGCAGGAATGAATAGCGGTACCATGGCGATCATCGGTATCGCAGCGAGGTCCTGAAACAATAAGATTGAAAAGGCCAGTCGCCCATGACGCATTTTGAGCTCGCCCTTTTCCTCCAGAATCTGCAGCGCAAAGGCAGTCGAAGAGAGGGAAAGGGCAAGGCCCACGAAAATTGCCTGTTTGAGGGTAAGTCCTAGGAGAAAACCGCAAATTGAAAGGACAATCGCGGTCAGGCCCACCTGCGCCCCGCCAAGCCCGAATACGGCCTGACGCATGGACCACAGGCGCAGAGGCCTCAGCTCAAGTCCGATGATAAACAGCAGCAATACTATTCCGAATTCCGCAATGTGCAGAATGTTCTCGACATCATAGACAGAGTAAATCAGTCCGATTCCGAAGGGACCGATTAAAACCCCCGCACCCAGATATCCGAGTACGGATCCGATCCTCAATTTTTTCGCCAGAGGGGCGGCGATTGCGGAAGCGCCCAAGAAAAGGGCGGCTTGCGTGAGTCCGGGTTCAGCCATGCGAGCAAGACCTTTTTACTATCGATCCAACGACGAGTGTTCCCTTGAAACACTCAAACTGTTTTTAGAAATTTCAATGACATGATAAAGTCGTCTGAAATCAAACAACAATCTCAACCATTGAATGGAATAATAACGTGAATAATACAGAAGAAACAGTAACAGGCGAGGAACACTGGACCACAAAAGAGAATTTGAAATTATTTCTGTGGGAAAAATACGTTACATCCCCGGACAATAAGAAAGGCACAATCCTGTTCGTCCACGGATCTTCCATGGCTTCGACACCCACATTCGACCTTCAGGTTCCGGGAATGACCGACTCTTCGGCCATGGACGTGTTTGCGCGCCTGGGCTACGACACCTGGTGCGTCGATATGGAAGGCTATGGCCGGTCGGACAAGAGCCGGGATATTACTTGTGACATTGACAATGGCGCACATGATCTCACAGCTGCGAGCGAATATATTCAGAAACTGCGGAACTGTGGTCCTCTGCTGGTTTACGGAATTTCTTCGGGTGCACTGAGAGCGGCGAAGTTTACAGAGTGGCATCCGGACCGGGTGAAACGGCTGGCTCTGGATGCATTTGTCTGGACCGGTGAGGGTAGCCCGACTCTCGAAGACCGGAGAAAAAAGCTGCCCCAGTTCCTGGAAAGCAATCGCCGCCCCATGGACAAGGCTTTCGTCCAGTCAATCTTTACACGCGACCATCCCGGTACTGCCGATGACAAAGTCGTGGACGCCTTTGCCGATGCGATCGTCGCGCTCGATGACTCCGTACCTACCGGAACCTACATCGACATGTGCACGAAACTGCCGATCATAGATCCTGCAAAAATTCCCGTTCCGACGATTGTCATGCGCGGTCAATATGACGGCATTGCGGGCTTTGAAGATTTAGTCAATTTTTTCAATGCGTTACCAAATGCCGACAAGCAATTTGCAGTCATGCCCGGAATTTCACACGCGAGTTTCCAGCAGAAAAACTACAAGCTGGTTTATCACATCTTGCAATCTTTTTTCGAGCTTCCGGAACAAGTCTACAGAGGGTGACGTGATGCGAGTGAGGAAACTTGGAGAATCTCTGGGTGCGGAAGTTGAAGATATCGATCTAACGACCCCTCTGGATTCTTCCTCACTCGAAAATATTGAACAGGCTTTCACAGAGAATCTTGTTCTTGTATTTCGAAATCAGAGTTTTCCCACGGCCGATGAATTTGTTGCCGCGGCACAAAAACTGGGAGAACCCATGCCGCCTGTGACGGCGACCTATCGGCTTAAGGGTTACGAAGCCGTGGAGGAACTCGTCAACAAGCCTTTCGACAAACGTAGCGGCAAAAATATAGATCCCCGTGGTGGCTCCTGGCATACGGATCATTCGAATCTTACCCAGCCACCGAAAGCGACAACTTTGTATGCCATTGACCTGCCGCCAAGCGG
>JANQOC010000604.1 GCA_028279265.1 Hyphomicrobiales bacterium | reverse complement strand
ATTTCATATGCCATTTCAGAAACTTTGAATGTGAATGCCGGTGCGGCACTGTCGTCTCGGCCGCCATCTTCCCAGCCGCCGATGGCGAAAACCTTGCCGCCGACTTTCCACACATGGGCCTCGCCCCACTGCCGGACATAGCTTGTCGCCGGCAGTCCTTCACAGAACTTGTTGAACGATTTGTAATTCATACGATCTCATGCGTGCACCCGTTTTCAGGAACACTTTATCGGAAACACATATTCCTTGCATAGGTGGCAAAGGCAGACCCGCCGGTCAATGGGCTCTTATCATGTCCGCACAAAACAAAAAAAGCGCCTCCCCGTCGGGAGGCGCTTCTCGTATAAGCAAAGGGCTCTGGCCGGGTACGACCCGGGTTGTGAGACTTTAGTTCTTAGCCGACATTCCGCCAGGTTCCATCGGACTGACGGCAGGCTGTGCCGCGCATCGTCTCCGGCTTGCCGCCGATATAGATTGTGTGCGTGTATTCACGGCAATGGGAATTATTGGTCTTATAGGGCTTACCCGCCGTTACATTGCCGTAATGGCCGGAATCCGGATTACGCCAGGACGTTGGCTGTCCGCTTTGTCCATATTCGAGGGCCCTGTATTCGGCTTCTGAGGCGCGCCGCCTGTCGGCGTCGTCCAGGGCGCGACCGATCTCGCTGCCAATGATACCGCCGGCGACAATACCTATAGCCGTGGCCACGACCTTGCCGCTGCCACCGCCAACCTGGTTGCCGAGGATGCCGCCCGCGACTGCGCCGGCGATCGTTCCGCCTTCCTGTTTGGTGAAACCACCCTGTCCGCATGCCACCAGCGTAAAAGGCAGAAGCAGAATTGCAATGATCCGTAATTTTTTCATGAAACCCCCTGGTCCCGTTGCCCGACACCTGCCGGGCCTTTGAATGAGAATAGTCTGCGTTATTTTATGTATATGGCCGTAAATTTGTAAAGTTCAACGAAGGATCCCCACGGGATCGTCTTCCCACCACGTTTCACACCTGCCACTCTTCAAACAAGGTTTTAATCTGCGTTTCAAAAATAGCTTCAGATAATCGCACTTAAAACGACCCTGAAGTGTGAGTTTCATCATAGGCTTAATGCCCATTAGTGACATGATTCGGGCGAAATTGGGACCATTGTTCAGGCCCTACCGGGTTTTCTCCCACCCTTTTGCCCGGTTTCCAAGCTCAGGTGGCCGGCAGCAGGAGCTCGGCCCGAAGCCCGCCCATGGACGATTTATTCAATTGAAACCGTCCGTTATAGAGATGCGACAGGTCAGCAACAATCGACAGGCCGAGCCCCGAACCGGGCTTGGTTTCATCGAGGCGCCGTCCCCGTTTTACCGCCAGTTCCCGTTCCTTGGCGTCTAATCCCGGTCCGTCATCTTCCACGGTTATCGAGAGCAGATTGTCATCCGCAGATGCGGTCCGGGAATTCACCAGCACGTTAAGACGAACCTTAGACTTCGCCCATTTACACGCATTGTCCAGGAGATTGCCGAGCATCTCCTCGAGATCGTGTTTCTCCCCCTGGAACTTGACGTTCTCCGAGCACTGGATTTCAATTTCGATACCTTTTTCCTCGTAGATGCGCCGAAGCGCACGGCTCAGGGACCGCACCACCGGGTCCACTTCCGTAACGCTGGATATCACCCCGACCCGGGCCACCATCCGCGCCCGGTCGAGGTGATGGCTGATCTGATCGCGCATCGTCTCCGCCTGCTCCAGGACTTTCGACGAAAATTCGCTCTCCAGGTCCCTGGCCTCGTTGGATATGACGCTAAGCGGTGTTTTCAGGGCATGAGCGAGGTTCCCGACATGGGTCCGCGCCCGCTCTACAATATTCTGATTGGAACGAATCAGAGCGTTGAGCTCTTTCTGTAGCGGTTCAATTTCCACCGGAAACTCCCCCTGCAGGTTTTCCGCCTTGCCGGAGCGTATGGATGTCAACCCGCGCTCAATGGCCCGCAACGGCCGTAATCCGAATTTCACCTGGAAGAACGTCGCCACCACAAGGCCGACACCAAGCATGGTCAGCGCGATCGAAAGCATCCAGCGGAAACTGGAAATCTCTCCCTCGATTTCGAAGGCGTCTCCCGCCACCGCGTAGGAGTAGTTGCGCGCGTTCGCTCCGTCGCCGATGGTAATTTCCCGCTCCACAACCCTGAGCTCCTGCCCCTCGGGGCCGTCCACATAGCCCATGCGCAGCTGGTTAGCGTCAACCTCAGCGCCCTGTTCACTGGGTAGGGGAAACGAGGCGTCGATCAGGGATTCCGAATGCAGGCGCGGATCGGTCTTGACCGTGAGCGGCGTGATTTGCCAGTACCAGCTCGACAGCGGTAGATCAAAGAGTGGCTCGCCAAGACTCGGGGCCGTTGTTATCGATCCCGTGTTGTTGGTCAGGGACTGGGTGACCAGCGATGTCAGGTAGAGGTTGAGACGGGCATCGAAACCGCGCTCGACACCGCCCCGGTAAACCGAAGTCAGGATGATCGCAGTTACGGGCAGAACCAGGAGGGACCACACCGCGGCCGTAGCAAACAGGCGAAAGGCAAGGGAATTAAGTCTCATTTTCCGCTTCAGCCAGACAATAGCCGAGACCGCGAACAGTTTTTATCAGGTCCGACGGCAATTTCTTGCGCAGGCGACCCACAAATACTTCGATGGTGTTGGAGTCCCGGTCGAAATCCTGCTCATACAAATGTTCGACCAGCTCCGTCCGTGATACAACCCGGCCCTTGTGGTGCATAAGATAGGCCAGCAGACGGTACTCATGGGAAGTAAGCTTGATGTGGGCACCGTCGCAGGTCACCCGCGAACTGCGGGTATCGAGGCGGATCGGACCGCATTCAAGCTCGCTCGAAGCGTGCCCCGTGGACCGGCGCAGAAGGGCACGTAAACGTGCCAGGAGTTCTTCCATGTGAAAGGGCTTGGCGACATAGTCATCCGCACCGGCGTCCATGCCGGCAACCTTGTCGCTCCAGCGGTCGCGGGCGGTCAAAATCAGCACCGGCATTTTCTTGTCGTCGCGCCGCCACTGTTCCAGCACACTGATACCGTCCATCTTCGGCAGGCCGAGATCGAGCACGACGGCGTCATAGGGCTCCGTGTCCCCCATGAAGTGGCCTTCTTCGCCGTCGAAAACAGTATCCACGGCGTAACCGGCATCGCTCAGCGCCGTCACCAGCTGACGATTGAGATCTGGATCATCTTCGACCACAAGAAGCCGCACGGTTCCGCTCCTTTGTTATTCTCGATAGTTAGTCTCGGTTATTGTTCGCGATCCGGCACGGCAAAAATCGCCGCCGGAATTCATCGGATCATATACGCCCTTACAAATTTCGTCTAATTTTATTCCAACTCCCGCGGCATCGAATTTTATTTTGCAAACAGCTTGTTAATGATTTTTTTAGCCTCGTCCGTGGCACTTTCCTTTTTACCGGCGCGGGAAAATGTCGAGGCTTTCAGGGAGGCAGTCCCGCCTGTGCGGGCGTTGAGCATAATGTTCTTCGCTTTCGACTTGCGGTCGATGAGCACCGCGCGGTAGACAAACTGGCCACCTTCTTCGCAAAGTTCCAGGAGATTGACTTTTGTGGATTTTCCGGAATAGCGCGATTTGATGCGCTGGAGGATCTGTTTGCCCGTCAGCAGCTTGTTTTTCGAAATCACCGAACGGGCATCGGACCATTTGAAACACTTGGCGTGCACGATCGTGGGGGCTCCGGCAACAGTCACCAGAACCGCAAGGACAAGGGCCCGTATCATCAGTGTTTTACGTCGCATGTGTGAAAACTACATTCCTCGAAAACGCGCACTTCAATAACTCGAATCGGCGTTCTGCTTCAGTTGGTGCAAAACTACCCGACAGCGTCTGAATAAGGGATGAATAATCCCGCCTTAGTTTGGCGCGATTTATTTTGGACTCCTTAATGATCCTGACTTCAATGATCCGGAAAAACCCGGCGAAGATTTCAAATATCGCCAAAACCTGCCGTTATCCCTGATAGGTTACGGTTTTCCGGTTCAGATGGACCCATGGTTAACAGGAATTCCCCCCATTCCTCGC
>JANQOC010000571.1 GCA_028279265.1 Hyphomicrobiales bacterium | reverse complement strand
CTCCAGTTTCAACAATACCAAGGCGGTGCCGGAATGGGAACAAACCCTTTCAGCCGGAGCGGTCTGTCAAAATCTGCTCATCGCCGCGGCCGGTTTTGGTTATTCAGCACAATGGCTCACCGAATGGTATACCTATGACCCGGCGATAGTCGAAGCGCTGGGGCTCGCGGATCACGAACGGATTGCCGGTTTTGTCTATATCGGAACGGCAAAAGAACCGCCGAAAGAACGGGACCGTCCGGATCTCGAGGCGATAACCGAGGTGTGGAACGGCGACTAACCTGTCGTCCTAAGTTAACTGGACAAGCTGAGCAAGCCGGGCAAGGCGGGGGTCAATCGACAATATCTTTGACGCGGCTCAAAAGACGCTGGGCGTTGACCAGGTGCGGGCGATCCAGCATTTTCCCGTCAAGGGAGGTCACGCCGACATCCCCGGCTTCACTGAATGCGGCAACAACCGCTTCGGCATGGGCAATTTCTTCTGAGGTCGGGGTGAAAACCTCGTTGATGATCCCGATCTGGTTGGGGTGGATGGCGAATTTACCGAGAAATCCATCCCTGCAGGCTTCCAGTGCTTCCGCTCTCAAACCTTCACTGTTTCGAAAATCCACATAGACCGTATCAAGGGGAAGGCAGCCTGCGGCGGCGGATACGATCAGGGTCTGCGTTCGGGCATAGCCGTAGATATCCGTGAAGCGGCCGGAGGAATCCCGGTTCGCCTTGGCCCCGATTTCGGCAGATAAATCCTCCGCCCCCCAGGTCATGGCTGTCAGCCGCTGATTGCAACCAACAAAACTCGGCATGTTGAGCAGGGACTCGGCCGTTTCCGTGATGAGTGCCATCAAATCCAATGTGCCGGGCTGCAGTCCTGAAGCTTTTTCCAGTGTGTCGATTTCCTTGCACAGTGTTTCAATGTCCGCGCCCGACCGGGCTTTGGGCAAAAGCAGACCATGGGGATGGGTCGGCACGATTTTTTCGAGATCTTCGCGCCAATAAGGTGTCGTCAGGTCATTGATACGCACGTAGAATTTAGGTTCGCTCTCCGATTGATCGTGGTTATTCAAAAATTCGGCAATGTGATCCCGGGCCCGTGATTTATTTGCTGTGGAAATTGAGTCTTCCAGATCGAAAACGACCGCATCAGCTTCGCTGGTGATGGACTTGGCTATTTTTTTTTCACTGTCGGCGGGAACAAAGAGAAGGGATCGCATTACTCGTTCTCCCCGGATTTGCGCTTCATGAAGGCGCTGCGGGTACATTCGGCCACGAGAACCCCATCCTGATTGAATGCCTGGTGATGAAATTTGACAATGCCCGCTGAGGTTCGGGATCGACTCTCGCGCTTGCTTACAACCTGCGTTTCGACACGAATTGTATCTCCATGAAACACAGGATGCGGAAAGTTGACATCGGTCATGCCCAGATTGGCAATCGTCGTTCCAAGGGTCGTTTCATGCACGGATATGCCGATAAGCAGACCCAGTGTGAAAAGACTGTTCACGAGGGGGCGGCCGAATTCGGATTCTGTTGCTGCGAAATGGTGGTCGATGTGCAGGGGCTGCGGGTTGTAGGTCAGAGCGGAAAACAGGGTGTTATCCATTTCCGTCACCGTACGCGTGATCGCGTGGGAGAAACGCTGATCCTGCTCAAAATCCTCGAAATAAAGTCCTGTCATGATTTACCGTTTCCAAGTTACCGCCAATGAGAGGTCTGTCTTTGTTCCAACAGATAGATCTGTCATTGTTCCGACAGATAAACTGAGCCTTTTTAGCACACCTGATGCAATCTGGATTATTGCGCCGGTTTGATCTCGCCCGATACCGGCACACGCTCTTCATTAATACTTCGTTTACCTCTGTGCTACTAGCCTGAAGCATTATTAGTATTTGCATGTCCGCGCGTCGAATTCGGATTCCACAATGAATGAACCAAGATGCCGACAATCTCCATTTCCGATGTTCCCAGCCCTGTATTAAAGGCGCTGACCAATGCCAGTAAAAATACGGGCGCTGACTTCGAATATTTGCTCAAAACCGCTCAACGGGAAAGCAATTTCAATCCCAAAGCGCGGGCCCGAACAACCACGGCAACTGGCCTTTTTCAGTTTATTAAAAGCACCTGGCTGAAACTGATCAAGGAAGAAGGGGCGAATTTCGGCCTGAAGCCCTACGCGGATGCGATATCCAGGGAACCAGGGGGACGTTACAAGGTGCACAACCCCGTGGCCGAGCAGAAAATACTTGATCTTCGCAACGAACCGGATGTGGCGGCTGTCATGGCGGGGCTGCTGGCCAAACAGAACGGGGAACATCTGTCGCGCCTGACGGGTCAAACGCCGACGCAAGGTGATCTCTATGCGGCGCATTTTCTCGGCCCCGGAGATGCGGCCCGCTTAATCGCCTTGAACCAATCCGCACCAAACGATCGCGCCTCATCGCATTTTGCGAGTGCCGCACGACACAATGCCGGAATATTCATGGATGGCCCTCGGCATAAATCGATTGCCGAAGTTTATCATACCCTGACCCGGCAATCCGCCGGGCTAACGGAAGACCTGAAAGATTATGCCTCGCAAGTTTCCGACTGGTCGGTTGCAACGATAGCCGAACCCCATGTCCGTAAGCCATTCTCCGATAGAGGGGGTCAGGATGCGGCGCCGAAATCGGCTGGAAGTATCGGTGTCTGGGATTCCATTTCAGGCCCGGCGCGCAAATATGCCCAGGAACATGGCTTAAATTTGCCTGAGTCCAACAGGGGACAAAACCGTCTCACGGCATCAAGCCCAGCATTTGGTCAGGCCCGACTGCAACTTCCCAATGCTGGGTTTACATTCCTTCAGGGACTGGCATCCGATCCCGCCAAGGATAAGAACTAACCGGGCGACGAGATCTAGTTACGCCAGGTCTTCAAACCAAATTTGTTCAACGGCTCAGGTTAGTTCAATGGTTCTGCAAAAGTCCTGCAGGCCACGCGATGCTGGAAAGATCGGCGGGAAAGCCTAGATGTCCAGTTCGGCAGTTTCAGGTTCCGGCGCCTCAGCATCACTCTTCTCTGCCAGCTGAGTCTCATGCTTGATGAACTCAATGGTGACCTCGCTC
>JANQOC010000558.1 GCA_028279265.1 Hyphomicrobiales bacterium | reverse complement strand
CTTTTCGCAAGCCGGATTATATTTTTATGTCCGAAATGGGTATCGGATATAAAGAACAGGGTCATGGGGTAGCGCGGAATGCCTGCTAGTTCGTGGCGTGCTGATCTGCGGCCGTGTCGACCAGCTTCACCATCTCTAGCATGATTGTGTTCAATTGAAAGTCTTTTGGCGTATACACCGCTGACACACCCGTTTGGAGCAGCGTTTTCTTGTCTTCGGAGGGAATAATGCCGCCGATAACCAGTGGCAGATCGTCCAGCCCCTGTTCGCACATCTGACTGCGGATCTCTGTTACCAGGGGCAGATGCGAACCGGAGAGAATTGACAATCCGACGAGATGAACACTTTCTTCCACGGCGGTATTGACGATCTGCCTCGGTGTAATACGGATACCTTCGTAGATAACCTCCATACCGCAATCCCGGGCGCGTACGGCGATTTGCTCGGCGCCATTCGAGTGCCCGTCAAGTCCGGGTTTGCCGATCAGAACTTTCAGTCGCCGGCCAAGTTTGTTTGACAACCGATCGACGGCTTCCCTTACAATCTGCAGATCATTGTCTTTATCGATCACCATCGGCCCTACCCCCGTGGGAGCTCGATACTCGCCGAAAATATCCCGCAATGCCTGTCCCCATTCACCTGTCGTCACACCGGCCTTGGCACAAGCTATGGACGGGGCCATGATATTTTGACCGTCCGTGGCTGCACGCTTGAGGGTTTCCAGCGCCCTGTCAACCTGATCCTGGTTCCGATCCTGCCGCCATGCGTTCAGCTGTTCGATATGTTCCCGTTCCACATCCTCTGAAACGGTCTGAATATCTCCTTCGGTGTTGCCCGTAAGGGGGGAGGGCTCTGTCTCCGTCCACTTGTTTACACCGACAACCACCTGTTCCGCGGATTCGATATCTCTCAGTCGCCTGGCGTTGCTTTCGACAAGTTTTGATTTCAGATAACCCGAATTCACCGCGTTCACCGCTCCGCCCATCTCGTCGACCAGACTCAGTTCTTCCCGGGCTGCCTGCTTTAATGCTTCGACCTTGGATTCAATGACCGGCGACCCGTCGAACAAATCCTCGAACTCGAGAAGGTCTGTCTCATAGGCCAGGATCTGCTGCATTCTCAGCGACCATTGCTGATCCCAGGGTCTGGGCAATCCCAGCGCTTCATTCCAGGCAGGTAACTGAACGGCGCGGGCGCGGGCCGATTTCGACAATGTCACCGCAAACATTTCGATCAAAATCCGAAAAACATTGTTCTCCGGCTGCTGCTCGGTGAGACCGAGGGAGTTGACCTGTACACCATATCGAAACCGACGGTATTTTTCGTTTGCCACGCCATACCGGTCCCGACAAATCTCATCCCACAGTTCCGCAAACGCCCGCATCTTGCAAAGTTCGGTGACAAACCGTAATCCGGCATTCACAAAGAAAGAAATCCTGCCGACGATCTTTTCAAAGTCGGCGGCGTTCGTATCACTGGATTCTTTAACCCGGTCGAGCACGGCAATGGCGGTCGCCAGTGCAAAAGCCAGTTCCTGAACCGGGGTCGCGCCGGCTTCCTGGAGATGATAGGAGCAAATATTGGTCGGATTCCAGTTTGGAACGTCCTTGTAGGCAAAGGTAATGATATCCGTTGTCAGGCGCATGGCCGGTTCCGGAGGAAACACATAGGTTCCCCGCGACAGATATTCCTTGATGATGTCATTCTGAATTGTACCCCGAAGTTCCGAGCGCGGGATGTTAGGTTCTTCGGCAACCGCGATATAAAGCGCAAACAGCCAGGCGGCGGTCGCGTTGATGGTCATCGAGGGGTTCATGTCCTGCAGAGGAATTTCGGCAAACAGGGCACGCATATCGCCAATGTGGGATATGGGAACACCGACTTTGCCCACTTCCCCCCGGGCCAGCGGGTGATCGGAATCATATCCCGTCTGGGTCGGCAAATCGAAGGCGACGGATAATCCGGTCTGGCCCTTGGATAGATTCTTGCGATACAGCTCATTCGATGCCCGGGCCGTCGAATGTCCGGCATAGGTTCGGAACAGCCACGGACGGTCTTTGGCATTCGTCCTCGTCTGTTGGCTCTTTTTATCGCTTTCCTTCATAAGCTTCGTCCCGTTGATCCCCGAAATCTCACCTCGAACCGGCTGACATCAGAATACAATCGGCCAGTTAATTTGCGGCACATTAGATGTTGCATCGCAATAAAAATACAGATTATATTCGACATAGTGAAATTATTTTCCACAATTTTGCCTGAGGGCTCCCTTCGAGCCGTAATTTTGCTGGAAATTTTGTTGCATCGCAACAATAAAGTTGATTAAGATCGGCCGAAATCTGGATATTCTTACTGGAGATTGCCATGACTGCGGAAACCCTGTCGCCTTCCGAACCCCAAGAACCGGTTCTCAAGGATTGTTATGAGATAGGTGAAATCCCTCCCCTGGGCCATGTGCCTGACTATATGTATGCCTGGACAATCCGCAAAGAGCGTCATGGGAATCCTGATACGGCCATGCTGGTCGAAAAGGTCCCAACATGGGAGCTTGATTCACACGATGTGCTTGTCTTGGTCATGGCCGCCGGGGTGAATTATAACGGCATTTGGGCAGCGCTCGGACAGCCGATTTCTCCCCTGGACGGACACAAACACCCCTATCATATCGCCGGTTCCGATGCTTCGGGCATCGTCTGGGCCGTAGGTTCGAAAGTAAAGAACTGGAAAGTCGGCGATGAAGTTGTCATTCACTGCAATCAGGATGACGGTGACGACGAGGAGTGCAATGGCGGTGATCCCATGTTTTCCAATTCCCAGCGCATCTGGGGTTACGAAACTCCCGATGGATCATTCGCGCAATTTGCCCGCGTGCAGGCACAACAGCTTATGCAGAGACCGCGGCATCTGACATGGGAAGAATCCGCCTGCTACACGCTGACCCTGGCGACCGCCTATCGTATGCTTTTCGGCCATCGTCCAAATGTTCTGCGCCCCGGTCACAATGTACTCGTCTGGGGGGCATCCGGCGGGCTCGGATCGATGGCGATCCAAATCTGTGCCACGGCCGGAGCATCGGCTATCGGCATCATTTCCGATGACGACAAGCGCGATTTCGTTATGTCCCTCGGGGCCAAGGGAACCATCAACCGCAATGATTTCGATTGCTGGGGGCAGATGCCGACCGTCGGAACCGACGAATACAATGCCTGGCTTAAAGAAGCCCGGAACTTCGGCAAAGCCATCTGGAATTTCACCGGTAAAGGCGTCAATGTCGATTGCGTCTTCGAACATCCCGGCGAAGCAACCTTTCCCGTGTCCTGTTTCGTCGTCAAACGCGGCGGCATGGTTGTTTTTTGCGCAGGCACGACCGGTTACAATCTGACGATGGATGCGCGCTATATCTGGATGCACCAGAAGCGCATCCAAGGATCTCACTTTGCCCACCTCAAACAGGCAAGCCTCGCCAACAAACTGGTTATTGAGCGCCGCATTGATCCTTGTATGTCGGAAGTTTTCCCCTGGAGCGATATTCCCAAGGCTCATATGCATATGTTTCAGAACAAGCATTTGCCGGGAAACATGTCGGTTTTGGTGAACGCACCGTGCACGGGCCTCAGAACCCTGGAGGATACACGGGAAGCGGCGCGCAAGGCCGCCGACTAGCGGCATATGCAACCATACGTTCCGATTTTACTTTTCCAGGCCGCTAGGCTTCTAAGCCGCTTGCGCCTCTGCCATCTCGTCCTCCGCCATCTCGTTCAGGCGGGCGCGATTGTATTCGGCACCGAGTACAATGATAACGGAAGAAAAATAGAAAAATGTAAGCGCGATCGCGATGCCCGTGAGCCGCCCGTAGAGTTGTCCGAAATCCGAGATGTTCACATAGATGGAGAACAGGGAGGCCAGCAGCAGCCATAATATGGTTGAAACAAATATGCCGGGAAAAATATCTGACAACCGGCGATGACCGGCAGGCAGCCAGATATGATACAGCAGCAGCTGAACGATAAGAATCAACAGACCCGCGACATAAGTCAGGATCTGGACGATAAATTCGTTCTCGACAAGCATCTCGGCCAGGGGCGAAATTTCCCTGGCAATTTGCGGTGCGAACAACAGGATGGCTCCGACGACGATCATGATTGCGGCGCTTGTGAAAACAAATAAGAACCCTTGCAAACGCCGTGCGAGAAATCCCCTGTTCTCCTCGTCCCGGTAAGCCCGGTTCAAGGCTCCCCGCAGGGTCTCGATACCGCTGGAAGCAAAAAACAGCATGACCAGTCCGCTCACGGTAATGAGTCCGATACGATCTCCCCGGATCACCGTGTCGATTTCCGGCAGCAGCACTGCTTCCACATCGTCTGGAAGAACCGCGAACAATTGCAGGATGATATCCCGGAGCTCATCTTCCCAGCCGAAATAACCGATGAGAGATCCGAGGAAGACAAAAAATGGAAACACCGACATCAGAAACGAAAAAGCAACCGCGCTGGCCAATGAAAATCCATTGTCCCGAACGAGCCGGTAAAATGCCGAAATGGTAAGCCGGATCATACCCTATTCCCCCAATACCCCGATCTTCAACGCCGGACTTTTACAATACTAGAAAAATACGTTTAGCGGCGCAAAGCAAATACTTTAGAATTTCCAATCTCCGGAGATTCGATGTGAATGGCGTTGCTTAACGACAATAGTGTCGCCGAAATTGCCGGATATCGATTCTCCTGACCGAAATTTTGGCAGGAAGCAGCCCTAACAGGCCAACCACCGATTGACCCCGACCGTTAGGGGGACTAACACAAGATGTCGTAGTAACACGGACACTTAAGCGGGAATCTGCCCGCCATATCGAAGAAAAGTAGAACCATGGATCCCCGCCTCCAGGAACTTGCTGATGATATTGTCGCATTAAAATCCAAAGCAGCTCGCCTCGTCTCAGGAGAGTTTTCCAAGACTATGGTCTTAGTCGATGAAAAACTTGATGAAATTCTCGAACTGCTGGATGACGCGCCCAAATATGCCACCTCGGATAACCGCAGAGATGAGGACGCCGTTCCATATGTGGTTCCGGATAGTCCCGATGACCTGACAAGGATCAAGGGGATCGATCCCGTTCTGGCGCAGGACCTGCGCCGCCTGGGCGTTGAGAATTTCAAAACGATCAGCCACTGGACCCGCTCGGATATCGGCCGGATTGGCCGGGAATTAAATCTGGAATCCAGAATACAGCGAGAGAACTGGATCGAGCAGGCGGCCATGCTGGCGGCCGGTAACTCCACGGTATTTGCCGAAACCGCGAAACAGGGATACGTCGTTATTTCCGATCAGGAGCCACGTGTCGCGAAGCGGATTGAGGTACCGGAAGTATCTGAAACCTTCGGCCAGGAAACGACAGAGCTTTTCACGGACAGTTCCGTGAGTGAACCAATGGACCCACCGCGGATGCAGCAGTCAAACGAGATCCAATCCGAAGATCAAGTTCCTGAACATTCTCAAGTGCAGAATTCGGAAGAATCCAACAACCAGGACCCTCTTCCCGTTCAGGGCCGAGAGGAGAACCAGAACTTTTTTCGTCCGCCGCAACCAGACTCGGAATCCGTCCGGACTTCAGACGAAAGACCCGCAATCCCGGAACAAACCCGTGAAAACGTCGAAGATCAAGAAAAAGGTCGTCGGCAAGAAGCGGATATCCACCTCCAACAAGAAAGTCGTTCCGAAGACGATAATATCTCGCAGGAAATCGACGCTTCAGACGATCCGGAACAAACCGACACGCACGAAGAAGTAGATCAAATAGAAGAGGACCGTAGAGAAGCAGACCCCCATGAAGTGCCCGGCAAAGAAATAGAGGACAAAAAAATCGAGAGAAAACAAACATTCCCCGACTTCAAACAATTCGGCGACCCGTCGACATTAGCCGAGGTTGAAATCGTGCACCACAAATCAGGGGAACGCATCAAGATAAAAAATCCTCCCGATGTTCCGAGGTCTCAACAACCGGTAGAAGACTCCAAATCTGGAGACAGCCGCGGGGCAATGCGCCGTTTTATCCGCGCAATCGTCAAATCCGACCAGAAATAATTTTGCTTTCCTTTCCTGCGGTCTTCCACTCCTGTTCTACTGTCAACTCAAACGGTCTATCCGACAATTAATCCGTTCGCCGTCAGACCTCGTTTATTCGGTAATGTTGTGGCAAACTGCACCGACCTGATTTTCCATAAGCTGACAAATCCTGGGAGAGAAATGGCTGATCGCACCATACTTATAACCGGATGTTCAACCGGGATCGGCAAATGCTGCGCCTTGACGATGAAACGACGGGACTGGCAGGTCATCGCTACGGCCCGTAACGAACAGGACCTCGAGATGCTGCGCTCGGAAGGGCTCGATGCCGTTTTTCTTGATTATACAGATGCGGACTCAATTGCATCAGCCAGCCAGTACGCATTGGAAAAATGCGATGGAAACCTTACGGCCCTCTACAACAATGGTGCCTACGGCCAACCCGGTGCCGTTGAGGATATCGAGACGAATGTTCTGCGGCAGCAATTTGAAACGAATTTCTTCGGCTGGCACGACCTGACCCGGCGGATACTTCCCCACATGCGTCGCCAGCAATCCGGCAGAATAGTCAACTGCTCCTCGGTTCTGGGGCTTGTCGCCATGAAATATCGCGGCGCCTATTGTGCGTCCAAGTTTGCCCTGGAAGCCCTCACCGACTGTTTGCGGCTGGAACTGCGTGGAACCGACATCCATGTTTCTCTGATTGAACCCGGCCCGATTCGCAGTCAGTTTGTCGAAACGGCGCGAAACGCGCTCTTGAAGCATGTCGACATCGGGAACTCGGTGCACAGTGAAGATTATCAGATGCGACTGAAACAGTTTGAAGAGGGCGGAACCACCCGCTTCAAACTCGAACCGGAAGCCGTTGCGCAAAAGCTCATTCATGCGGTTGAAAGCCCGCGCCCGCGAGCCAGGTATTTCGTAACCAAGCCCACTTATGCGATGGATATTTTGAAGCGCCTGTTACCCGACAGAGCGCTTGATTTCGTTTTGTCGAAGGGATAGGCCATGATTCTTGAGGAAGGTCACTATCGAGACAGGAACGGATGCTCGCAAAGAGTAGAGCCAACCCGTTTCGGGAGGATTATTTGAAATGCAGTCTATTTTGTATGGTGTCATTCCGTTTGCCCTGATTGCCGTAACTGTGGTCCTGTTATTGGGATTATGGAACATGATGCGCGGCGGGAGTTCCTCTTTCAGTCAGAAAATGATGCGATGGCGTGTTGGGCTTCAGTTTCTCGCCGTTGTTTTGATTATGGCGGCACTGTATTTCACGTCCGATTAGCAGAATTCCAATTTTTGAACTTTAGCCGGGAAACCGCACTTGACCTGAGTTTTTCCCGGATTAGTCTACAATCGACCCTGATAGCTTCCAAAGACAAACGAGAAATCAACAATGGTCGTACTGAACAAGATCTACAC
>JANQOC010000554.1 GCA_028279265.1 Hyphomicrobiales bacterium | reverse complement strand
TTCTCGCCATCGTTCTACTGGCTGGTGCACTCAATATGCCGGCAAAGGCACAAACGGAGCTTGAAATCGGGTACATGCCGATCCTGCCGGTTTCGCAGCTGTTTGTGGGCCTGGAAGAAGGCTGGCTTAAGGAAGCCGGCGTCAAGCCGAAGCTTGTTCAGTTTCAAAACGGTCCGGCGATGGTCCAGGCTCTGCTTGCCGGTCAGCTCGATGTCGCCCACTTTGGAATCGGGCCGGCCATGGTTGCCCGCGGCAAAGGCGCGGATATAAAGGTCGTGGCATCGAGTATCGTCGAGCAAATCAGTTTCGTGGCCCTTGGCGAACTTGCCCCCTATTTCGAATCCGGTCCGGCAAATACCGCGTTTCAAAGATTTGCCAAGGACAAAGGTCGCAAGGCCGTTATCACCACATTTCCCAAGGGATCGGTTCCGGAGACCGTCCTTCAATTCTGGTTGCGCAAACAATTGAAGATCAATCCCGACGAGGTAAAAATTATTTTTCAGGGTGCTTCCCAGGTCCAGCAGGCGCTGTTGACAAGCGCTGTCGATGCGGCGGCCATACTCGAACCGATTGTCACAATTGCGACCGACAAGGTCAAAGGTGCAAAAGTCGTGGCCAAGGGTTCCGGCATGTTTCCGAAACAGCCCGGTGCGGTTCTCGCCATTCGTGAAAAAGTGATAAAGTCAAATCCGGACATTGTGAAAGCCCTCGTCAGCTCCCACGAAAAGGCAACGAAAATTCTCAACGCGGAACCGGCCAAGGCCGCGAAGTCCGTCCAACGCTATGTGGGTGGCGGACGGCTGCCTGTCGAAACGGTGGAGAAAGCCATTCGCAACTCTTCCGGCAGCTTTGTCGCCGATCCGAATTTCATTATCGACGGTACAAGGGCCATGCGGGATTTTCAGGCGGAACTGGGAACACTGAAAGCCAAAGTCGAAATCAATGATCTGATTGACCCCAGTTTTTATCAGAAGTGACCCGATATAAGTTCAAATATTTCACCGACAATTTCGTAACGACACGCCGTGTGATCCTCGGGATCACCGGCATCGTTGCCTTCCTTATATTATGGAAGTCGGCTGAGAGCTTCGAGTGGTTCAGGCGCGGGACGATGCCCGACCCGCTCAAGGTTCCCGGCGCATTGATGGACGAATGGGGTTCGGGCCGCCTCATCCCGGCGATTGAATCGAGCCTCATACACTATCTGTGGGGGCTGGGGCTGGGGACCATACTCGGCTTTTTCGTCGGTGCCTTTGCGGCAACCATACGGTGGTTCGATGATTTTCATATCTACCTGGCGCGGCTGCTGCGCCCGATTCCGCCACTGGCCTGGGTGGTCTTCGCCATCGCCTGGTTCCAGGTTTCCCATGCCGGGGCCGCCTTCGTCATTTCAATCGGCGTCTTCTGGGTCAATTATTTCGCCACCTACAGTGCCGTCAAAAATGTCGATCCCCGCTACTATGAACTGGCCCAGGCTTTCGGCCAGGGAAGCTATCTCATCAGGTCCCTGAAGGTGACGCTGCCCGCATCGTCGCCGGGAATTCTAGCCGGTGTCCGTACCGGCGTCGGCCAGGCATGGATGACATTGATCGCCGCAGAACTTCTGGGTGTTCCGGGTATGGGACAGGAGATGAACTCTGCCGCCGGTGTCGGTGCCTATGAAGCTGTCGTTGTTTATATGTTGGCAATCTCAGCCGTATATGCTTTGACAGACATGATTTTCAGCTTCATCGAGCATCAAATACTTCAATGGCGACCGTAGTCGACTTAAACGCCCTGGGATTTCAATATCCGAATTCAGAAAGCTGGATTGTCAGGGACCTTTCATTCAGCGTTGCCGCGGGAGAGTTTCTCTCCATGGTCGGCGGTTCCGGGGTCGGTAAATCAACGATATTACGGCTGGTTGCGGGGCTGTTGGAGGCCCAGACAGGAAGCCTCGAAGTAACCGGAAAATCTGCCGAGGGACGACGACGACGCGGCCTTGTCTTTCAGGATGGCCGCCTCATGCCCTGGCGCGATGTCGCCCACAACGTGAGACTCGGCCTCGAGGGTTTGAACCTGTCCACCGATATTGTCAATCAGAGAATTGACGAGGTACTGAACCTGACCGGCCTCAGCGACTTCAAGGATCGCTGGCCCCACCAGCTTTCAGGGGGGCAGGTTCAACGGGTCGGAATTGCCCGGGCCCTGGCCGTCCAGCCCGACATTCTGCTCATGGATGAACCGTTCAGTGCCGTGGACACAATAACCCGCCAGAGTCTGCAGCAGGAACTCGTCCGCATCTGGCAGGCCAGCGGTGCGGCGGTTCTGTTTATCACCCACGATATCGAAGAAGCCGCCTATCTTTCCGACCGGGTCATCGTTCTGAAAGGACAGCCCGCCGAGATTGTTCATGAGCGACCAATAGAAATCGAACGGCCACGTCAGCGGAACAGTGAAGAACTGTTCCGTCTGGCTGCGGACATCGCCACTTATCTCTGACCAGTGGATCACCGTCCGGGATTGATATCCACACCAAAGCAGGAGCGGGAAAAATTATGTCAGGTCTGATCATTCACGCCCCCACAGAAAATGCCTTTAAGCGCGCCAGGAGAAATCTTGAGAATATGATCGCACAGGCCCCGGACGTACCCGTAGAACTGGTGGTCAACGCCGCCGCCGCGCCCTCGGCAGTCGGTGAACAGGATAAAACGGTTCTCGATCATCTTATCGTCTGTGAAAACAGCCTGAGTGCACAGGATATATCTCGTCCACCGTACATAAGGACAACGGCGGCGGCGGTCGAACATATTTACCGCCGGCAGCAGCAGGGCTGGTCCTATTTCAGGGCTTAGTCGCGGGTACCGGCATTCCCTATCCCGAAGATCACATCTCCGTTGAACTTGGCACGGCTATTGACGCTGAACCCGACACATTGAGTCTGTGCCCAAACCCTTGCGGGTCAGGAGGGCTGCCGCCGCAATTCATTGAATGAAATCAGGCGCCGGCAACTTTCATCCCACAGCACCAGGCGAACGCATTTCAGACTTTCAAGAAGCGTAAGCCTGCCCTTGCCCTCAAGCTCCGGATGATCACGCAGCACCTGCGGCAGTCTGTAGAACGGAATGCGACTGCTCAAGTGATGCACGTGGTGAACGCCGATATTTGCCGTAAACCAGCGCAGGACACCGGGCAGGGCATAATGAGAACTTCCATGTAATGCCGCATCGGGCAGGCTCCAGTCCTCTCCTTCGGCCCAATAGGTATCCTCGAACTGGTGTTGAACGTAGAACAGCCAAACTCCGATCGATGTCGCCAGCAACAGAATTGGAGTCTGCACCAATAGGAACGGCCCCACGCCAATGAGCCAGATCATAATCAGTATGACGGCGCTGATCGACAGGTTTGTCGCCATGGTGCTCAACCAGGGCAACCACCCTTCAAGCATCAGGCCGACGGGCAATCTGTATTGCAGCAGAAATATGTAAGACGGGGCAATTCCAAACAGGAACAGGGGATTGCGATACAGGCGGTAACAGAACCGTCCCCATTTGGACAGAGCGAGATATTCATTCACGGTCAATGTCTGAATGTCACCCAATCCCCGATGCTCCAGATTTCCGGACGTTGCATGGTGAATGTTGTGACTGCGGCGCCAATAGTCATAGGGCGTAAAAGTCAATGTACCAATGACGCGCCCGACCCAGTTATTTGTCAGACGCTTTCTGAAAAAAGCGCCATGGCCACAATCGTGCTGAATGAGAAACAGGCGTACCAGAAAACCTGCTGCCGGCAGGGCCAGGAGCAGCGTCAGGAAATAGCTGATGTTGAGGGTGAACCACATCAAAACCCAGAACAGGACGAATCCTCCGGCGGTTACCAGAAGCTCAAATATGCTTCTCTGCGTATTGGGTTCGCGGTAATTCTTGAGAAGCACATTCCAGTTTCGATCCGGCCAGTTTTGTTCTTTCACATTTGGCTCTGTCGCGTTTGGGGTGAGTGAGTTTGCTGCAGGTGCGGTTGTGGTGGATGCGGTCGGCTCGGTAATTCGGGTCGATTTCACGGTAAAGTTTCCATATTGGGAGAAAGGCGCCCTAATCGATATTGAATGAATAAATGCCCTTCAATTATCATCTGAATTCCATATGCGAAGCAGAGACTGTTTGTCGGCAAGACTTAGCACATTAAAATCATCATTTCTTCGAAAAAGCTTATCATTGCAACGATCTGTTGATGAAGATATCCACAGCTCCGATTATCCGCCAAGAACAATCCGGATGCGCGCGGAGCGATTTGCAGCAATGCCCTGTCACATATCCATTTTTCTATAATTGGTAATTTTCGGAAATTTTGCAGAGAGGGTTCGCGAACAGATAAACAGGGCTGGAAGACATGTCTGGAAATATGAGGGAATTCAAATGCTCTCCTCGGCTCTAAAGGCGAATCACCGACTATGGAATCAGGCGGCATTCGATATTCGCATAAAACCCTATGGGCCTTCCGGCGACTTGATCCTCACGACTGAACCGCAAAAATTTCCTTTTCTTCCGACAGTCCGCGAATGTTGTGGATACCGAGGGACACAATTTCGGATCGATCCCCCAGCCCGGCGGCGAAGTCCCTGTCCAATAGGATATTGTGTTCAAAGTCCTTTGCCTTCGCCTCAAGGCGGGCGGCGCGATTGACCGTATCCCCGTAAACGGTGAATGCGCTGCGGCGTTCAGATCCGACGCTTCCGGCGGCGATAGGACCGGATGCCAAACCAATACGCACATTAAAGGACCTGGAACGGGCAACTGCAACAAGATCCCGGGCCGCATTGAGAGCCGCTTCTTCGGGCCGGTCAACTTCCAAAGGCGTGTTAAAGGTGGCGAGCAGGCCGTCACCGGTGAAGGTAATAACAACGCCGCTATGGTTGCCGATCACGGTTGCCGCTTCGGCGAGGAAATCGTTGAGAACCGTGATCACGTCGACAGGTGGACGCTCCTCGGAAAACGATGTGAAGCCTTCGATGTCCATGATCAGGACAATGCCGGTCCGCACCTGCGGGACAAGCGCTTGCGGGTCATTTATCAGTTTGTTGGCGACGGCTTCGGGCACGAACCGTCCGAGGGTCTGGGTAATTCGTTCCCGCGCGGCTCTCTCCGCTTCCCTTTCTTCTTCGGCTTCGAGCTGGGCCAAGAACACACCACGAGCTCGATAAACGGCGAGGGCCAGGATCAGGGCGGTAACCAGAAAAAATCCGGTTTCTTCAAACCGATTGCCGACACCGATGAAATCAACGGACAAGAAGACGCGTTCATAATCCGCCCGCGATGCACCGGTGCCGAGGTCGCCCCATGAAACGGTTGTTTCCATACCACCCGCAACATAGAGAAAGGCCGACCACCAGCCGAGAACCACAGCCATCCCGCTCCAGGCGACCAGGCGCCAGGACAGGGACAGGCAAGCCATGCCGACAAAAGGAAACAGGTAATAGATTCCATAGGCACGGAAGGCCAGAATTTGCGGAACGTCAGCGCCGCTGCTGAGCGGCAGAAACACAAACAGGGCGCAGACGCCAAGTATGTCCACGGTGTAGGTGAAGTATTTCAGCCACCAGCGATCATGGCGGGTTCCGATGACCGCAAGATTGACGATCCCCAGCAGAGTAAAGAAAAAGAGTATCAGGATGACCAGGGCATTAGGCGCAAATCCCGATACGAAAGAGCCGAGGACAAACCAGGCAAGAGCCAGGGCAACGGTTAATGTGCGGCAGAGAATGGCGAGTTTCAGCCCCTTCTGTTCCGCCGCAATTAGCCTTGCGAGTCTGGCGGAGTTTTGATCAACGCCCCCCCGGCCCGGGGGTTGCTGCCCCCAGGGACGGGAGAATTTGAAACGGTTTTTCATCGTCAGCAGTACTCTTTAACTACGCAGGTTTATTGCGCGCGATTCTGAATTGTTTGGCGCAAAGGACTGCAACAGTAGAACAGAGAGATTTTTAACAGAGCAACCCAACGACAGATTCGAACCGGGAACCGCGCCAGAGCTTTATATCCGACGCCCCGCCCAATCACCAAACAAGCGCAACGGTTTCCGGACTATTTGCTGAACGGCCCTCCCTCTCAAGGGTTCGCGTTCTGGACCGGTCCGCGACCTAACAGGGATCGCAATGTAAACCACAGGATAAGCACCGCCGAAACCTGGCCGCAGAGAACGGCTGGCCAGATCCCCGTAATTGCGGGATCCAGCCATTTCTGGGGACCAAAGGAAACCAGGGCCAGAAGTGCGGCCAACAGGGACATCGCCATTCCGGAACGCGTGCCCAATCGCACTGGTGTCGCGGTCAGCATCAGAGCGGCAGCGGCAATGGAAATCGAAGCGCCGAGAAAGGGCGCCATGGCAAACAAAGGTGTCGTCAGGGGCGGATGCGGT
>JANQOC010000549.1 GCA_028279265.1 Hyphomicrobiales bacterium | reverse complement strand
TCCGGCTAACAGGAAAATTCGGCAGATTATCAACATTTTGCGTAACCGATTCTCATTTCCGGTCCAAATCCATGTGTGGATACAAACCCGGAATCTGATGCTTGAGGGGCACAGGGTGAATTAATTGTGGGTGGCGATGGCGTCCAGGAAGGCTTCCCCGAAATTTTCCAGTTTGCGCGGTCCGACGCCATTGATCGCCGCTAACTGCTCCAGGGTCTCCGGCCGTGCCTGCGCCATTTCAATGAGCGTTGCATCGGGGAAGACCACATAAGCCCGGATCTTGCGGGTACGGGCGATCTCAAGCCGGAGCTTCTTGAGCACCGCGAGCAGGTCGAGATCCTCTTCGGACTCCAGGGCTTGCACAGATTTGCGGGACCTTTTCGTCCGTTTCGGCGGCAGTGCTTCAATTTCCCGGAACAGGAATGTGCTCTTGTCCTTGACCACCGCATCGCCGGGAGGCGCTATTTGCAGCGCCCCATATCTTTGAATGTTGATCGTCAGATAGTTGCCTGCCACGGCCTGGCGAATGAACGCCTGCCAGAATTTCTTGTCGCGCCGGGCGCCGGCACCGAATGAGCTCAGCTGGTCGTGCCCCCGCTCCAGTATTTTCTGCGTCTGTATACCCCGGAGAATATCTATGATGTGGGCCCCGCCGAACATCTGGCCTGTGTCCTTGATGGCCCAGAAAAGGGTTTTCGCCTCTTCCGTTCCGTCCAGCATTGTTGGGGGGTGGAGGCAATTGTCGCAATTGCCGCAGGCTTTCATCTCCTCATCGAAGTAAGACAGGAGTGCGGTGCGCCGGCATCCGGCGGCGTCACAATAGGCAAGCAATGCATCGAGGCGCTTGTGCTCCCTGAGTTTGTGTTCTTCATCCTCGCCGTCCTGCTCGATGAATTGCCGCCGCAGCCGCATATCGTCGAGGCCGTAAATCAGCAATGTTTCCGACGGTAATCCGTCACGGCCGGCGCGGCCGATTTCCTGATAGTAGGCTTCCATGCTGCCCGGTAAGTTCAGGTGGCAGACATAGCGGATGTCGGGTTTGTCAATGCCCATGCCGAAGGCGATCGTTGCCACCATGGTCACGCCATCATCGTTCATAAACCGGTTCTGGTTGGCTTTGCGTGTTTCCGTGTCGAGCCCCGCATGGTAGGGGATGGCGTCGATGTCCTTGGACTGGAGAAAGCCTGCAACTTCTTCCGTGAATTTACGCGACAGGCAATAGACGATACCGGCAGCATCACGCTTGTCTTCCAGATTGCTTTTATCTTCCAGGAAGTCCAGAAGTTGCTTCTTCCAATCCGTTTTTGGGGCGACGGAAAGCCTGAGGTTCGGCCGGTCAAATCCGTGCACGATAATCCGGCCCTCTCCGCGGAAAAGCTTTTGGGCAATGTCCTGCTGCGTTACCTTGTCGGCGGTGGCCGTGAAGGCCGCGATGGTCGCCTTTGGAAAATGTTCGCGCAGTGCCGAAAGCCGCTCATATTCGGGACGAAAGCTGACCCCCCACTTGGACATGCAGTGCGCTTCGTCGATGACGAACAGGGCCGGTTCCAACCTGGCGACGGCCTGAAGCATGCGGTCGGACATGAGCCGTTCCGGCGAGAGATAGAGCAAGCGGCATTTGTCCGCTGCCACCGCCCGCCAGTTGGCTACCTGTTCCTCCCGCGGCAGACCGGAATGAATGCTCGCGGCAGCCACACCGTTGGCGCTGAGACCGGCGACCTGGTCATCCATGAGGGCCACCAGCGGCGACACCACGATTGTCAGGCGGTTCAGGAGCAGGGCCGGGATCTGGTAGCACAGGGATTTGCCGGCTCCCGTGGGCATCACCACGAGGGCATTGGTGCCCCCCGCCAGAAGCTCGACGATTTCCGCCTGGCCGGGCCGGAATGAAGCGTAGCCGAAGACATCCTTGAGAATCTTAGCGCCGTCCTCGCTCATAAATAATTTTCCTGCCGAAAACAGATCCGCCAATCGCCTTCCCACCAATTACGAACAGGCAAATGACAGCCACGCCCAAGGCCGGAACCTGTGCCCGGCCTGCCGCAATAATGCGCAGTCTGATCGCTACAGTTCATGGATGGTAATTCGGTTCCCGATATAACCCGCTGCTTCTGCAACCTGTCTGCCCCTCGAATAACGCACTTTCCAAGGGTTGGTGTAGCTGAGTCGCACCTCAAAAACACCAAAAAGTGCCGGAAATCCGCGGGTTATCACAGGAAATTGGGGTGATTTGTGGATGATAA
>JANQOC010000533.1 GCA_028279265.1 Hyphomicrobiales bacterium | reverse complement strand
CGGGTCTCCCGACATTTTCATTTTGGAGAATCATGGTGTCATTGTCGGTTCCGATGTCGTCAGCGATGCCGTCGCCCTGATCGAAGATATTGAATACCGGCTCAATCTGGATGTGACCGATCACCCACTCCCCCAAGCCGGCGAATTACTGCCGAAGACAGAAGGTTGGAATATCGCCGACGAATTCAGATCCCTCGCAGTTGAGCCAAAACTGCGCAGCCGAGCCGTTGCGGGATCTTATTATCCGGATCATGTTGTCTTTCTGGGCCCTGCCCTGCCGGAAATTTCTTCAGACGAATTCGAGAAATTGGCAGATGTCCCATCCACCATACCGGCTGTTGTGGTCAGAGACAGAGGCGTTCTTGTAAGGACAACGGCCAACACGTCACAAAGATCGATGCTGCTCTGCCTCCAGGATTTTCTAAAGCGCGTACCGGCAACATGGGAACTCATCCCCATCGGTTCGCAAGCCGAGCATGAACTCCTGAACTGGGATGCGGAAAAATATCGCCAGAAATTATCCGGAGCTTCCAGTGGATCAAGGTGAGCTCTATCTGGGCATTGATTTCGGCACAACCGGCGTACGGGCGACGATCGTCGATGCTGCGGAAACGGTGGTTGCAGACGCGCGCCGCCCCCTCCCCGATCCTACCCTTATAGCGGGCCGGCCAACTCAGGATCCGCGTCTCTGGTGGTCGACTTTCGAGCAGGTGATCGGAGATCTGGATAAAAGCCTCCGGGATCGGAAGCTTGCGATCCGGGATATTGACGCCCTGGCGATTGATGGAACCTCGGGAACCATGCTTCTCAGCGATTCACACCTCAATCCTGTTACGCCGGCGCTCATGTACAATTCCGGAAATTTTCAAACTGAAGCGGTGGACATAGAAAAACACGCACCACCTGGCTCCATAACTTTGGGTGAGAATTCTGGACTGGCGCGATTGCTCCACCTGCAGTCCCTGGATGAAACGAACGAGGCACATTTCTGCATGCACCAGGCCGACTGGATTGCCGCACGATTGATGAACAAAGGTGGATACTCTGACGAGAACAATGTTCTGAAGCTGGGCTATGATCTCGAAGGCGAGACCTGGCCTGCGTGGTTTGAACAATGCGGCGTCAAAACCAAATTGCTTCCCCGGGTGCATCGTGTCGGCAGGAAAATGGGGAGTGCGGAAAGTCCGACGGCAAGAGAGCTTGGCTTTTCATCCGCGACCAAAGTTATCGCCGGGACCACCGACAGCAATGCCGCATTTCTGGCGGCGGGTGCGCGCCACAATGGTGAAGGCGTCACATCTCTGGGCACGACGCTGGCGATAAAACTGATAAGCGACAGGCCGGTGCAAAGTGTTGACCATGGTATTTACAGCCACCGGATCGGCGATTTATGGCTGGCAGGCGGGGCGTCGAATTCCGGGGGTGCGGCCTTGTTAAAGTATTTCGATGTCCGCGAGCTGGAGACCCTATCCAAGGCCATGGATCCCGAGCGCGACACCGAACTTGACTATTATCCCCTGCCTAAAACAGGTGAACGGTTTCCCGTTAATGATCCGGATCTGGAACCCCTTGAAAGCCCCCGTCCCAAGGACGACCGACTTTTCCTACAGGCATTGCTTGAAGGCATCGCCCGAATTGAAGCCAGGGGATATGCATTGTTACAGGAACTCGGTGCTCCTGCATTGTCACGCATTTACACATCGGGCGGTGGTGCAAAGAATGCGGTGTGGACCCGAATGAGGTCGCGGATCTGCAATGTCCCGGTGACGGAAGCCCGGAATGTCAATCCCGCTTTTGGATCAGCCCTGCTGGCCAAGGGCAATATACCTTCGCTCTAAGGGAGCCGAATTTAATGGAACTCAAAGCACTTATTTTCGATGTGGACGGGACCCTTGCAGAGACCGAGGAAGGACACCGGCTGGCCTTTAACGCGGCATTTGAAAAGTTTGGATTTGACTGGCAATGGTCCCCTTCCGTTTACCAGGGTTTATTGCAGGTGACCGGAGGCAAAGAGCGCATGCGCCACTATGTCAGCACCGCGTTTCCCGACCAGACAGACAGATTCGAAGAAAATATCGTTGAACTCCACCAATATAAACAGGAACGCTACGCAGAAATCATAAAAGGCGGTGAGATTCAGTTGCGACCGGGTATCAAGCGGCTGATTTTGGAAGCCCGGCAGGCAAACCTAAAACTGGGCATCGCGACGACTTCAACCATGCTCAGCATCAAAACCCTGACCACCAGCCTGATGGATGAAAAAGCGTTTGACTGGTTTCCGGCCAAAGGTTGTGCGGAAACCGTCCCGTCCCGCAAACCCGATCCTGAAGTCTACAATTACGTGCTGCGAGAACTCGACATAGGGCCTGAAGAAGCCATTGCTTTTGAAGATTCCCATATCGGCCTCACGGCAGCACGGGCCGCACAACTTGCCACGGTTTTCTGTCCGAGCCGGTATCTACCCGGTGATAGTTCAGAAGGGGCGATGGTGGTCTTATCCAATCTCGGGGAGCCTGATAAACCCAGCGATTATCTTGCCGGGCTAAAAATGGAAAATACCCATGTCACTCTCGCTGATCTCAGAAGCTGGCACAGCCAGGCTCAGGGATAGCCCAAATAATCATCCCGGACGTTCGTCGGTCAGCACCCCCTGCTTGCAAAAAATAAGCTATATCGCGAAGGATCCTATAGAACCTTTCCTGGCTTTCTGAACTTTGATCCGCCTTTAGCCGTCAGTATAAAAGGTTGGGGAGCCAGAGGGCGATACTGGGGATCAGCAGCAAGACGGCAATCAACCCAAAGTGGGCCGAGAGAAACGGCACAATGCCCCAGTAAACGTCCTTGAGTGCGATATCCGGCATCTGGGCGCGGATAACAAAAATATTCAAACCGACCGGCGGTGTGATCATCCCGACCTCGACGGCAACCAGCACCAGGATGCCGAACCAGATTCCGTCATAGCCGACAGCCTCCGCCAACGGCAGGAAGACCGGTACGGTAATCAGGATCATGCTGATGGCGTCAAGGAAGAATCCCAGGAAGACATAAAATGCGACCATCATCAGGATCACGATCCAGGGCTCGGTTCCGAGCCCCTGGGCCCAGATCGTGAGAGCATTGGGAAGCTGGGTCAGAGCCATAAAATAGGAAAATAGAAAAGCGCCGATGACGATGAAGAACAGAGTTCCCGTGGTCCAGACGGTTTCAAGGAGCGAGTCGACAAGCCCGCTCCAGTTCAGATTTCGGGTAACGAAACCGATAACAATGGCAACAAAAGCGGCGACCGCGGCAGCTTCCGTCGGGCTCATGAAACCGGAGTAGATACCGCCCACGGCGATGGCAAACAGGATGACCATTTTCCACAGCCGTCGCAATTCCAGGAGACGGGGAAGCAAACCAATTCCGGCACTCTTGGGGACCCGTTGTGGTTGAAAGACGCCCATGGCACCGATTACCAAAATATGGAAAAACGCTAGGGCCAAACCCGGAAACAAGGCTGCCGCGAACAATTGCGGGACTCCCTCCTCGGCCATGATGGCATAAATAACAAGGACCACGGAGGGTGGGATCAAAACACCGAGAATGCCGCCGGAAGCCACCACACCGGTTGCCAGTCTTTCGTCATACCCGTAGGACCGCATTTGCGGCACGGCGACCCGCGTCATGGTCGCGGCCGTCGCCAGCGACGACCCGCAAATGGCTCCAAACCCCGCACAGGCTCCGACCGTGCCCATCGCCAGCGACCCCCGGAAACCACTGAACAGGGCGTTGGCTGCTCGATACAAGTCGTCGGAAATTCCGGACCGGGTCGCAACAGCACCCATCAGAATGAAAAGTGGCACGACTGTCAGCGAGTACTTGTCCGTCAGATCATAAGGCGTTGAACCCGCGGTGATCAGAGCCCGGTCCCAACCATCAATTGCCGCATAGCCGAGAAAACCGGTCAATCCCATGGCAATGGCCACGGGAACACGCAACAGGATCAGGCCAAACAAACCGGCCATGGCGATGACACCGACCAACTGTGTACTCATGTGTTGCGGACCCTATTCGACATGAGCCTGTCCGCTCATTTTATGCGCGCCTTCCTCTGCATCGAGATTTTGGTCCCTGGGCACGCCATGACGCCCATAAAGATAAATGACCCAGATGGCGGCAGGTATCGATAGCACGAAGCCGAAAATAATCGGGATCCAGTAGATGAACCGGTTGATGCCCAGCGTCATCGTGACTTCTCCGTCGCTCAGCTTGTCGATGGCCGGCTCTGCCATTTCGCTCATCATCATAATCAAAAATCCTAATGTGAGGAAAAGACCGAAAAAGCGGAGAAAGACTCGTATTTTTCGAGAGACAACTTGATCAACGACGTCGACCGTGACGTGTTCGTCGCGCAGGAAGACACCTGGCATAGCGATGAAAATCAGTGCCACAAGAGCTAATTCCATGATTTCAACAACCCCAAGAACGGGCGTATCAAAAAAGTTGCGCATCACCACCGCATAAGTGGTGAACAGCATCATAAAAACCAGAATTGCAGCGGCGGCGAGACCAAATGGTCTCGCCACTTTCTGCAACAGATGCTGATAGCCTGGAACCATCTATTTCCAAAAACTCTTTGAAGTTTTGGCGTGTTGTTCCGCCAACGAAGTCATCATTTTATAGACTTCCCTTGCCGGCAATCCCTTCTTCTCCAGTTCCGCAAGTTTAGCCTCGACAACCTTGGCCGCGGCATCACGGAATTTTCTGTTTTCCTCGTCTGAAAGCACGATTGGTTCCATGCCGGCTTTCATCATCAGTTTTTTCGCAACATCGTCAAAGTCATCCCAGGCTTGACCGTGCTCCTTCTCCCGACCCTTGATGGACTCATCAATGAGGGTTCTGAGGTTCGCCGGCAGACCGTCATAACTTTTCTGATTCATGCACAGACAAAAACTGACCGCGTAGGAATAAGTTTCTGTGGTGTACTTTGTAACGGGACCAAGCTTAAAGGCGAGCCCGGCACCGACATAATCAGTAAAAGCCCCGTCAATTGTTCCCTTTTGCATGGATTCAGCCATCTGCGTCGGCGGCATGCCGACAGGTGTCGCACCGAGGGCAACAATCATGTCTTTCACAGGCGCCGAAGCGAAACGAATTCGCAGGCCTTTCATATCTTCAACGCTGCGCACGGCTTTCTTGGCGGTATGCAGAACACCGGGCTGGTGGGTCCAAAGCATCAGGGGTTTCACGCCTTTATGTTCCTGATCCAGATACTTTGATCGCAACGTCGCATCGTTCAGCATCTTGGCCCCGACTTCGGCACTCGACACCATGTAGGGCAAATTCGAGATCTCGGTCAGAGGGAAACGGCCCGGAGTAAATCCGTGAACCATCCAAACGATGTCGGCCTGTCCACGGCGAGCGATATCATAATATTTCGGGGGAGGCCCCATTTGGGCACCGGGAAATACCTTTACCGTCAGAGCCCCTTTGGATTTTTCTTCGAGCTCTTTGGCCCAGGCCGCAATCCATTTTGCATAACTATTTTTAGGTGTAACGAAATGTGCAATTTTCAATTCTACGGTTTGCGATTGCGCCGGAACGGATGTCAGGGCAAGGGCAAAGGCAATGGTCAAAATAGGAATAAGATTCTTCATGTTTCCTCCAGACAGTCATTTAATTGTTCTCAGGCCCAGAACTCAGCACTGTAACGGTTATGAACGAAAATATCAGCGAAAATCTGAATTAATCCGCTCGATAAAAGCAAGGACACTGCTGGGATTGCGGCAGTATGGGTTCGTTGCTGTGACGAAATCTCCTTTAAGAGCAATTACAAATCAAAGCAGGTACAAGCCTCCGGTAATCCGTTAGCATCGCAATAGACCGCCTAGGCCGTTTCCCCTTCGATCAGCTCAAAACCGAGATCAACCAGCCGCGTCACATTCTGACCATCCAGTTCATTGATAACGGCACGCGCCGCCAGGCGTCCGATCTCATATCTTTTGGTGGCAATGGTCGTGAGTTTCTTGGGCATCGTCTGACCGGTATTGAGGCCGCTAAATCCGGCGATGGCCAATTGTTCCGGTACCTCTATCCCTTTTTCGATACAGTGCATATAGGCCCCAATGGCTGCGGTATCGTTGGAAAACACAACCACATCGAGATTTGGATTTTCAGCCAGTAGATCAATAACACCCTGTTTCCCCATCACCATGTCTGGAGGCTGGTCGAACAGAGCCCGATGATCAATGGACAATTCGGTCTGCAGCAAAATCTCCTGCATGGCGCTGAAGCGCTTTGCGGCACTCGAGTCCCGGTCATTCAACCCTACATAACCGAAAGAGCGGTACCCCTTGGCAACGAGATGCCGGGCAAGGGCTCTGGCGGCCTCTTTCTGATAGAGGCCGATGCAGATATCAACGGGCTCGTCTGGAATATCCATGATCTCGACCACGGGGATATCGGCATTCCGCAGCATATTCTGGGTTCGGGTTGTACTATTATGTCCGGCAACGATGAATCCCGCCGGTCGCCAAGACATCATTGATCGGATCAGACTTTCTTCCTTTACCGGATTATAGTCCGTGATACCGACCACTGCGTTGTAACCCGCTCTTTCCAAGCTGTCGGCAATACCCGAGGTGACTTCCGGAAAGACATTGTTGATCAGGGAAGGAATGATCACCGCCACCTGATTGGATCGCGATGTCGCCAATGACCCGGCCAAACGGTTGGGGACGTAGCCGAGGTCATCAATGATCCTCAAAATTTTCTCTTTTGTGGCCGGGGCGACCCCCGGCTTGCCGGTCAGGACCCTGGAAACCGTCATCTCGCTGACATGCGCGACTTCGGCGACATCGCGTAATGTACGTCGCGTTCTTGATTTCCTATTTTTCTCTTCCGTATCAGCCACTTACTGGAACTCGCGAGCACCCCATCTCCGCAAATGTTAGACGCTAACATTCTAACAATAGACGGTCCAGGAGGCAATTGCTAACCTCATTCGACAAGCAAAAATGTAGGGAGGAGATCATGATACGATCATTGCTTGCCATTATTTTGGCCGTCAGTCTGTTTTCAATTTTACCAGCTCGGGCCGACTATCCGGAGCGCACAATTTCTATGCTCATCCCCTTTGGCGCCGGTGGTGGAACCGATGTTCCGGGCCGGTTTTTCGCTGCTGAAATGGAAAAAATACTGGGTCAGAATATTGTCGTTACCAATGTTTCCGGAGCTGGCGGTACTATCGGGGCGACCCAGCTTTCGAAAGCCAAACCCGATGGTTACAATCTCGGATTCATGCCGGTGGGTACGACCACGACCCAGCCGCACCTGAAGCGAACGAAATACAATGCAGACTCCTGGGTTCCGATCTGCATGGTCTCTCAGGGCCCCTTTTATCTCGTTGTCAAAAAGGATTCGCCGATCAAGACCGTTGAAGATTACATCAAGCAGGCAAAATCAGGCAAAGGTCTGAAATTTGCCGGCGCCGGACCAGGATCAATGGCGCATGTATCAAGCCTGACGCTGGATAAGAAACTTGGAATCAAGGCCAAATACATACCGACCAAAGGTGGCGGTGCCATTGCAACGGAAATTGATGGCGGTCGCGCCGATGCAACTACCTGGTTTTCCGATTTTGATACCAAATTCGGCTGGCGTGCCATCGCTATTCTTGACAGCCAGAGATCGAAACAGCACCCGGACGTTCCGACCTTGAAAGAGCTCGGACATGATGTGAATGTTTCCGTATGGTTCGGATTTTTCGCACCCAAGGGGACGCCGGACGGTGTCGTCAACACCTTGTCCACGTCTTGCGAAAAGGCGGTCAGCACGGATACATTCAAAGCCAACATGACCAAAGCGAAACGTCTCATTCGCTATATGCCGACAGGCGAATTCGGTCCATTCTTCCGGGAAGCCTTCAAACTCAACGGTGAACTGCTCAAAGAAGCTGGTCTCATCAAGTAGGGTTTGACTATAGTGAAGAAGCAATAGAAAATTCCCGGCAGCTCGGAATTGGCCTGAGCTGACCGGGGACGATCATTTAATCTGATCGGATTGTATCATGTCACGCAAAATCGATCTCGTTGTTTCAACGATACTCCTGATCCTGCCGATATTCTTACTTGTCCAGACTTTCTCGGATGAGTTTGACGTCCCGACTTTCGGTGGCGACGTGGGACCGACATTCGCCCCGCGTGTTTATTTCATTGTATGGATCTTGCTGGCCGGTATTGCGGTCTTCACGGCCTGGCGATCGCAGGAGGCCGACCCGTCCGAAACCGGTGGAACCATCCGGCTCGGACAGCTCCTTTCGGTCATGGTCATTGGCACCGGAACGGCCATTGCCATGATCAATGTGGGGTTCCTGTTCGCTACGATTCCGGGATTTTTCTTGTTTTGCCTGGCATTTGGCTATCGAAATTACATCACCCTGCTCATTCTCAGTATTCTCGGCCCGATCATTATCTGGGCCATGTTTACATTTGTTTTCGAGCTGTTGCTGCCCAAATCGCCCTGGTTCAACTTTTTTTAGGTCACTATGGAAAACTTACTCAGCGCCCTTGATCAGTTTGCAACCTTCAACGTTCTCGTCGCTATCGTGATCGGCGCGATTTGGGGAACCTTTGCCGGTGCCCTGCCCGGAATGGGAACCGTCGCCGCTTTGATTGTGGCCCTCCCCTTTACATTCAGTATGTCGAAGGAAGCGTCCATTGCGCTTTTTCTCGGCATCTATGTGACGTCGGTTTATGGCGGATCCATATCGGCGATTTTGATTAATACGCCGGGAACCCCGCAATCCGCGGCAACGGTCATGGACGGGTATCCCATGGCGAAAGCCGGGAATGCGGATCTGGCCCTTGGCTGGGCAACTCTCGCCTCTCTTGTCGGTGGACTGTTCTCCTTGGTTGTACTGATCATTGCCGCACCCTCCCTGGCCCGCGTTTCCGTGGCCTTCGGGCCGTCAGCCATCTTTGCCCTGATCCTGTTTGCGCTTACTTGCATTGCCTGGGTCTCCCGTGGCAGCACCGTCAAGGGCCTGATGGGCGGAATGATCGGTTTGTTTCTTACAACCATCGGCCCCGATGATCTGACCGGCTACACGCGCTTTGATTTCGGCACCGATTTCCTGGCCGGTGGTCTGGCCCTGATCCCGGTGCTGATCGGATTGTTTGCACTCTCGGAAGTTTATTACCGCGCCGCCAGCTATTTCGCGGCCAAGGCACCCGATGTCACGAATGTCGGGTTTAAATTGCCAAGGTGGTCAGAGATACGCCTGCGCTGGATCCAGTTTCTGCAAAGCAGTGTCATCGGCACCTTTATCGGCATCCTGCCCGGTACAGGGGCAACAGCAGCAACATTTGTCAGCTATTCGGAACTGCGAAGAACATCACCCCGCGCGGATAATTTCGGAAAGGGCGAACCCGATGGCATAATCGCTTCGGAAGCTTCGAATAATGCGGTGACCGGCGGCGCACTCGTCCCGACCCTGGCGCTTGGTATTCCCGGAGACGGCGGTACGGTTGTCCTCCTGGGTGTCCTGACAATCCAGGGGCTGGTTCCAGGATTTGACCTGATCAACAATAATCCTCAGATCCTGACCGGCGCTTTCCTGGTCGTACTCGTTGCCAACCTGATCATGTTCCTGATCGGTATGTGGGGAGCACAAGTATTCGCCCGTATTTTGGCAACGCCTGAGCCGCTGCTCATGGGCATGGTTCTTCTATTCTCCCTCGTGGGTGCCTTTGTTGTCAGGGGCAACCCGGTCGACATTATCGTTGCGGTTATTGCCGGTACAATCGGACTGATCCTGCGTTTCTCCGGCTATCCACTGGCTCCAATTGTCATCGGCATGGCTCTGGGCAAGATCTTTGAGGAAAAACTGCGACAGGGACTGGTCAGCACAAGCGGGGATGTCTGGGAGTTTCTTCTCGACCCTATCGCTCTCTTCATATTTGGGCTGACGCTAATTATTGTCTTGCTGCCAACCCTGACAGGGCTGAAGGCTAGAAAAAACAGTGAAACGGTGCAGGACTAATGACCCAACCTAATGTTCTCCTTGTTGTAACGGACCACTGGTCAGCGTCCCTGATTGGTGCCGCGGGCCATCCGGCAATTCATACACCGGTCTTAAATCAGCTCTGTAAAAACGGTGTTCGTTTCACGAATTGTTATTCCGAGCACCCGGTGTGCATTCCTGCGCGTCGAACACTGATGACAGGTACCAGTGCGAAAACCCATGGCGATCGGATTTTCCAGCCGCGCCTTGAGATGCCGGACCTTCCAACCCTGGCCCAGACATTTCGGTCGGCGGGCTACCAGGCCTATGCCGTGGGCAAAACCCATACCTATCCCCAGCGCGATCGCATCGGGTTTGACGATGTGCTTCTCGATGACGAGGGACGCACGCTCTATGGGGTATCAGACGATTATGAGATATTTCTCGGAGACCAGGGATATGTAGGGCAACAATTTACCCACGGCATGAGCAACAATGCCTACCAGACGGCAACCTGGCACCTGCCCGAGCATGTTCACGCGACAAACTGGGCAACGGATGCCATGGCGCGAACTGTCCGACGGCGGGATCCCAAACGGCCTTCCTTCTGGTATCTGGGCTACCGGCACCCGCATCCACCCCTTGTCCCGGTCGAACGGTTTCTGCGTTACTATGACGACGTTGAAATCGATATGCCATTTGTCGGTTCGTGGGCGGAAGAAACCTCGAGCCTGCCTTATCACCTGCAAGGAGTGGCAGCCCGCGGCAGCTATTCGGAGCGGGAGATTCGCTATTGCCGCAGAGCTTTCTATGCCTTGTGCACCCATATCGATCAACAGATCGGATCCCTTATCGGCACCATTCGCGAGGAAGGCATTCTCGACAACACGATCATTATGTTTACGTCGGACCATGGGGATATGCTCGGCAACCACAATCTGTGGGCCAAGCAAACATTCTATGAGTGGTCGACCGCCATCCCCATGATCCTGATGGGTACTGAAAACTGCCGGCGTGTAGGGTTCAACCGGACCGATGAACGCCTTGTGGGTCTCAAAGATGTCATGCCGACTCTGCTGGATCTGGCCGGTATTGACTGTCCGGATTCGGTCGAGGGCCTTTCGATGGTCGGAAATGAAAAAAGGGAGACCCTGTACGGCGAATTTGGCGAGGTCGGACACTGTTCACGCATGATCCGGGATGACCGTTTCAAACTGATTTACTATCCCGTCGGCAATGCCTTCCACCTCTTTGACCTGCTGAACGATCCCGATGAAATGACCGATCTGTCCGACAATCCGGAGCATCGGGATGTGCTGGAACGACTGAAGGGCAAGCTTGTGAACGAGCTTTACGGAACTGACCTGAACTGGATTGCAGATGACAAGCTTGTTGGAGAGCCCGCGCGCGACTTCAATCCGGCGCCCAACAGGGCAATGTCACTGACACGGGGACACCAGTGGCCGGTCCCGCCCATCAA
>JANQOC010000521.1 GCA_028279265.1 Hyphomicrobiales bacterium | reverse complement strand
TACCGGCGACATCATGCAGGACGGCATGGAGGAAGTTTCCACAACAGCCATGGGCCAAGCGGTTATCACCGAAATGGAAGCTCTTTCCTGATCGGGATTGATTGAGGCATCTGCGCAAGGTTTCCAGTTGAGATGAAGCCCGGTTCCTGCAATTATGGTTAATGCGGTGTTAAAGTCATTTCCGGCGATGACTTAATCGTTTCTGCACGACTTTCGCTTAGTCTCGGCGTTGAGAAGTGGCGAACGGCAGAACCTGACCTTATGGATTGGAAATCTCTCATAGGACCCGTATTCGTATGCCAAATCCTTGTTGGGTTTGTCGCGGGCCCGGCGATTGTTCTGAGATCTCATTTTGGCGTCACCGGTATTGTCGTCCTCACAGTTGCTTTGATTGCCGTCGTCGGCAGCTACATTTTCTCGGTGTTCCTGTTAAGGGCCAGGGGGCACGGGGAAGATTCGAGGCATCGCCTGCAAAGGTTGTTGGTCATATACCTGATTGCCGCCCCTTTTCTGAGCACGATTGTCATGGCCAGCGCGTTGCAAGACGAGGCTAGGAGCTTCGCCACGAATGTGATAAACGTGCTGTTCTGATGAAGACGTCTGAAATTCGTCAAAACCAAATAAATTCATTATTTATCTTGACTGTTTAAGTAAAAGTTTTAACTCAGTATCCAAGATAAATCCGCTCAATCAGGAAACAGGAAAATGGGCTACAAAATCGCTATTGTCGGCGCGACCGGAAATGTGGGTCGCGAAATGCTGAATATCCTGGCGGAACGAGAGTTTCCGGTAGACGAGGTATATCCGATCGCGTCAAGACGATCGATCGGCGTCGAGGTGTCTTTTGGCGACAAAACCCTTAAATGTCACGATCTGGAAAACTTTGATTTCAGCAAGTGCGATTTTGCGCTGATGTCTGCAGGCGGCACTATTTCCAAGGAATGGTCGCCGAAAATCGGTGCCACCGGGTGCGTCGTCATCGATAACTCCAGTGCCTGGCGGTACGATATCGACGTACCGCTCATTGTCCCCGAGGCGAACCCTGACGCCATCGAGGGATTTTCAAAGAAAAACATCATTGCCAATCCAAACTGCTCAACGGCGCAGCTTATGGTGGCGCTCAAACCCCTGCACGATGTGGCGACGATCAAAAGGGTGGTCATTGCCACTTATCAGTCGGTTTCGGGCTCCGGCAAGGAAGCCATGGATGAGCTGTTTGACCAGACCAAGGGTATTTACATGAATGAGCCGCCGAAAGCGGAACAGTTCACAAAGCAGATCGCCTTCAATGTCATTCCCCATTGCGACGTCTTCATGGAGGACGGTTACACCAAGGAAGAATGGAAGCTGGTCGCGGAAACGAAAAAAATACTCGATCCGAAAATCAAGGTGACGGCGACTTGTGTCCGCGTGCCGGTATTTGTCGGCCATTCGGAAGCGGTCAATATCGAGTTCGAGAAACCGATCACCGTCGAGGAAGTTCGCAATGTGCTGCGGGAAGCCCCGGGGCTGCTCGTCGTCGACAAACATGAAGACGGCGGCTATGTTACTCCTGTCGAATGTGTTGGCGATTTTGCGACCTTCGTCTCCCGGATCCGCGAGGATTCAACCATTGAAAACGGCATCAACCTCTGGGTGGTTTCCGATAACCTCCGTAAGGGCGCGGCATTGAACACGGTGCAGATTGCCGAAATTCTCGTTAACCGGGGACTGATAACGCAGGAAGCCGCCTAGAAATCAATCTGGAGTGGATGCGATGACGGACCGAATTCTCGTGGCAGGTGGCGGGATCGGTGGTCTTGCGGTGACTCTTGGCCTGGCGCAAAAAGGCTTCGCGGTATCCGTTTTCGAGCAGTCTTCGGAATTCAGCGAAATCGGCGCCGGTATTCAGCTCGGCCCCAACGCTTTCTATTGCTTTGATTATTTGCAGATCGGTGATGCCGCCCGCGATAAGGCGGTGTTTATCGATCAGTTGCGTATGATGGATGCCCTGACCGGTGAGGAGCTGGTCAATCTGCCCCTGGATGAACCGTTCCGGAAGCGTTTCGGAAACCCTTACGCCGTCGTTCACCGGGGTGATCTCCACAAGACGTTGCTTGAAGCCTGTCAGGCGCAAGGGAATGTTTCCCTGCATGCCAATTCCCAGGTTCAGAAATACGATCAGGATAGATCGGGCGTTCGCGTGACCCTTGCCAATGGCGAAAGCCATGAGGGGAGTGCCCTGGTCGGCGCTGACGGGCTCTGGTCGGCTGTCCGGACACAGGTCGCGGGTGACAGCAAACCGCGGGTTTCGGGGCACACTTCTTTCCGCTCCGTCATTCCCACGGAACAGATGCCCGAAGAATTGCGCTGGAATGCGGCAACGCTCTGGGCCGGTCCGCGGGTTCATCTGGTCCACTATCCCCTGTCCGACTGGAAAGTCTTCAATCTCGTCATTACCTGCCACAATGATGCGCCGGAGCCGGTGGCCGGTAAACCGGTCAGCCATGATGAGGTTCGGCAGTATTTCACCCACATCCATCCGATGGCGCAACAGATCATCGAGCATGGCCAGGATTGGAAATACTGGGTTCTCTGCGACCGCGATCCCATCGAAAACTGGGTTGACGGGCGCGTTGCGCTGCTTGGCGACGCGGCCCACCCCATGCTGCAATATTATGCCCAGGGAGCGTGCATGGCCATGGAGGACGCGGTCTGCCTGGCCCATGAAGTGGAACGTTTTTCCGGCGATATCGAAAAAGCGTTTCCGAGCTATCTCGATAAACGCCTGGTGCGCACGACAAGGGTGCAGGTCGGATCGCGGGTGGTCGGGGAACATATCTATCACCCCGATGGCGCTCATGCCAAAACCCGCAACGCGATTCTACGCTCGCTCTCGACCGAAGACATGCACGATCGCATGGGCTGGCTCTATGGCTGGACGATCGACTCCAGGCTGTAGAAAGTTCCGGGCGATTGCCGCACCGCATTTACCCGCATTTACCAAAGTCACAAGATCTCTTTAACCCGACTCGCCTAGCTTGTAGACTGAAGTTTCACGCAAGTGATTCGCCTCATAGGTCCAGAATTTTCGGGCGTTGGGATGCCTTATATTGCTACTTTGAGTGTTGCGATTTTTGTCGGAATTTTAATGGGTCCCGGTGTGCAGGCACATGCATCTCACGCCCCTCAGAATTCCTGGAGTATTATTCACGCTCAGGACGTTCACTATCAGGCCAAACGCTGCCCCCGCGGTAAAGTCTGGAATTCCAAGCGCAAAAGATGCGAGTATTTTCCGCATCCTAAAGGCCCGAAGTAAACCGATACTCGAACCCGGGCTTCGACATTCACGACATCATCTCCGACTGACTCAATCAGTCGATGGATTCGAGAAGGCGATCTTCGGTCTGTTTGGTTTCAATGATGGACAGCGCCATTTTATCGGCGATTTCCGAGGTCGGTAGATTGGCCTCCTCCGCCTTGGCGAAAATCTCCAACAAGGTGTTGTAAATGTTCCGGGTTCTTTGTTCGGACTGGGCGGGGTCGTTGATGCCGAAAATATCGTCGGACGAGTAGAGCATGCCGCCTGCATTGACCACATAGTCCGGCGCATACAGGATATTGCGCTGCATGAGGTCGTGACCATGGCGGTTTTCCGCAAGCTGATTGTTGGCGAGGCCGCAAACAATGCCGGCTTTGAGTTTCGGAAGCGTTTCGTCATTGATGATCGCCCCCATGGCGCAGGGGGCGAAGACATCCACCTGCTGTTCATAGATTTTGTCCGGTGAAACCGCCGTAGCCCCGTAATTCTTCACCGCTTCCATCACTGCGTTTTCATTGATGTCGGACACGACAAGGATGGCGCCTTCTTCGGCGAGTTGACGGCAGATATCCATACCCGTCTTGCCGACACCCTGCACGGCAACTTTGATACCGGACAGGTCATCTTTGCCGAGACGGTGTTTGACGCAGGCTTTGATGGAAACAAATCCGCCCAGGGCTGTTGAGAGTGCCGTGTCCTGCCGTCCTTTGGCCGGATCGACCAGGGAAAAAACATACCGGGTTTCCTCGTTCATGATCGCAACATCGGCGGCACTGATACCGACGTCGATGGCCGACCAGTAACGGCCCTGCAGGGAATTGATATGCCGGCCAAAGGCGCGGAGAATCTCAGGTTTATCCGCGGAACGGGGATTGCCGATAATGACCGACTTGCCGCCTCCCAGCGGCAGTCCCGCCAGGGCGTTTTTGTAACTCATACCCCTCGAAAGTCGCAGCGCGTCCGTCAGTGCCGCTTCCGTCGACTCGTAGGGGAACATGCGACAGCCGCCAGCAGCAGGACCCAGCCGGGTGCTGTGAATGGCGATGATACCCCGGAGACCGCTGGCTCCATCACTGCAAAAAATTACCTGCTCATGATTGTCAAAATGTTTGTTTTCAAAGGGAGTCATGGGGCTTCTTTCTGAGTTTCAACGCGAAATCAGGGTTTCAACTCACTGAATCCTGCACAAACGCACAGCATCACACGAGTGCATCATAAGGGATTCGCTGCTGATCCCAGAGTTATATGGGGTCCAATTGTGAATTACACGTCTAAATGTCACATATTATTGAAGCTTTTTGCAGACTCACCGGCCACAAGTCACAGGTTTAGACGGCCTCACCGGTCTCGATTTTCAAGGGCTTTGTCATCGGGTTTAATGTCGAGATTGCCAGCAAGAGGGTCACGGGACGACGTTTACGTTGATTTCCTAAATTTAGTAAAATAAAAGTTCGACCACACATTGGGCAGATTTCTGAATAAATTCGCGTTCTCATATTGAGTGGCTGCAAGAATTCCTTCAGAGACAACTCAAAGATTTTTTGGCGTCTCCGGCCTCGGTCGGAGCTCGGCACGGGACGGCATCGGAAACCGCCGATGGCTGTATCCGGAGCCGTATTTACTGGAGCAGGACAATGTCCATCGGTGACATTGAAAGAGGATTGATTGCCCGTTATCTCGCCCGAATTCTCGAGCGTGGCGATCTGCCCCTGCGCACCAATCGATATTTCCTGCACTGGCTGAATGATCGCACCGACCTTCTCAACCTGCCTATGCCGGCAAATCTGTCAAAGACCATCGGCAGCCTCTATGGCACCGGTTTCAGCGTCGCTGATTTCGAAAAGGCTTACAGGAAGAACCGGGAACCCCTGATTTCACAGCTGCGCAGCGTCGCCGAGGAAACGCCGCGTCCGGAACCGGTTGCAACCAATGTCGAAATGCTGGTGCGTGAACTGGGCCTCAGCCATGTGGCCTGGAAGATTGTCGGGCTGATCGCCTGCTTCACGCGCTACGAGCAAGTCCAATATCTCTGCCAGTCCGCGTCCGAAAGCCTGGCGCCGCTGTCGCGTACAATTGCTGTGCTAACCGGCGAACCCATGAAAACGGTGGAGCAACTGCTGACGCCGACGAGCGAATTGTTTGCCTCCGGCCTGGTGCAATTCCGATCCGGCTTTGATGAGATCAGCGGTCATTCCGGCCGCTACATTATTCCCGGACGTCTCGATGCCTGCCTGGACCATACCTTCGACAATTTCGCGTCTGTCCGCCGGGCCCTGCTGGGTGAGCCTCTTGTTTCCAAGAACGAGATCACGGATTACGATCACGTCAAGAAAGATCGCGATCTCATCGTTTCGGTGATCAGGGGGGCCGTGGATGCCGAAGCCGAGGGGGTTAATATCCTGCTCTATGGCGCACCGGGTTCCGGTAAAACGGAATTGACGAAAATTGCCGCGAAAACGGCATCCGTAGATCTTTATGGAGCCGGTGAGGAAGTTTCCGGCGATGGCGAGACGGACCGTTCCGGACGCCTGGCGGATCTGGTCTTCGCGCTGCGCCTGGCGAAAGGTGCCGGGAGGACTGCCCTCCTGTTCGACGAAATGGAGGACGTGGCTTGGCAATTGATGAAGCGCGGGGGATCCAAGCTCTATCTCAACAGATTGCTGGAGTCGAACCCGGTACCGGTGCTTTGGACGTCGAACAATATTCATGAAATCGATCCGGCCCTGCTGCGGCGGATGACCCTTGCAATCGAGCTGAAACGGCCGCCGGTCAACCAGCGGCAAAAAATCCTGAGGCGTCTCTCGGACCGGGTTGGCGTTGAATTGAATGCGGAAGAGGTCGAGCAGCTCGCGCGCCGCCTGGATGCGACCCCGGCTGTGCTTGAAAATGCGCTGAAAGCCGCAAAATTCTCAGCCGGAGGTTCGGAAGCCGTTGAACGCGCGGCGCTGGGTATCGTGCGCGCGGTTTCCGGTGTCCGGACACAGCGTGATGTCGTCATTCCCGATTTCGATCCGGTATTGTCCCAGGCAAGCCTTGATCTCCTGCAGTTACGGGATCAGCTCGCTTCATCGGGAAATCTGGCATTTTCCCTCTGTCTCTCAGGGCCGCCTGGCACCGGCAAATCCGCTTTTTCCAGACATTTGGCCCAGACCCTGGGTCTCGAACTCATGCACAAGCGGGCCTCGGACCTCCTCGGCGCCTATGTTGGAGAATCGGAAAAACGCATTGCCGATGCCTTCGAGGAAGCCGTCGAAGCCGGTGCGTTTCTGGTATTCGACGAGGCGGACTCTTTTCTGTTTGACCGCGCCGGGGCGCTGCGCTCCTGGGAAATCACCCAGGTCAACGAGATGCTGACATGGATGGAGGAGCATCCGCTGCCTGTCTGTTTTACCACCAACCTGATGGACCGGATGGACCCCGCTTCATTGCGGCGGTTTACGTTTCATGTCCGTTTTAAATATCTCGATAAACCGGCACTCGAATACGCCTACAAGGTGTTCTTTAACCAGACAGAAATTCCGGCTGATGGCCTGGCGTTCGAGAACCTGACCCCCGGTGATTTTGCCCAGGCCCGAAAGCAGGCCGTGGTGCTTGGGGCCCAGACGGACCTCACCAGGATCATTGCCCTGCTCGCCGACATTTCCCGCACCAAGCCGGGCACGCTGGCCTCGATCGGATTTATGAATTAGCGCACCAGCAACAAGCTCTATTCTGTCAGATGTTGAGATCTTCCGGGGAAATCGATTCCGCCCCCGATGCGGCTTTGGCGAGGCTTTCTATTTGCCGGATCCCGGTCTTCGCTGCGTCTGCAAAGGATCGTGTACGCACATAGGAGGCGAGAAACAGGGCTGACAGGGCATCCCCGGTGCCATGGGGAACGTTGTCGAATCGATGGTTCTTCAGCTTTTCCACCCCAATATCTGTAATGAGAGCGGATTGAATGTCGAAGTCTGTGACCGCGTAAGACGTTACGAGGATGCATCGCAATCCCTGCCGGTGTCTCCAATCGTTCAGCCTGTCTAGGAAATCCGGTTCTTCAGCGTTTAATCCGCTCAGCCATTCGATTTCAAACAGGTTGGGAGTGAGAATATCAGCCTGCGGGACGAGATCCCGGGCAATACCATGGGCAATTTCACGTGAAACATAAAGACCTGCCGGACGATCTCCCAAAATGGGATCACAAAGCACCACCAGTTCGGGATTTCGCTTTTTCAGCCGGCCGATAAGTTCGGCGGTCGCGGAGATCTGCTCATGATGACCGAAATAACCGGTGAGTATGGCCGATAATTCATCAAAACAGCCATCTTGTTCCAGCGCGCTAAGAAATTCCGTGAATGTCGGCACCGGAATGGAATGGCGCACGGGGCGGCCCAGGCCCGGCCGGTTTGCGAAAAGCACAGTGGGCACGGCAAACACGTCGCATCCCAGTCGGCTCAGACAGGGTGTGGCAATGGAC
>JANQOC010000513.1 GCA_028279265.1 Hyphomicrobiales bacterium | reverse complement strand
CCGAGGCCCTTGTAGCAGGTTTCGACAATATGGTGACTGTTTTCTCCATGCCTGTTCATGACATGCAGGGTAATGCCGCCGTTCTGGGCAAATGCCTGGAACCATTCCTGGAACAGTTCCGTATCCATGTCTCCGACTTTTGGCCGGACAAAGTCCACTTTCCAGACCAGGAATGGCCGTCCGGATATGTCCAGGGCCACTTCCGTCAGGGCCTCGTCCATCGCCAGGGCCGAAAATCCATAACGGGTAATGCCCGCCTTGTCCCCGAGCGCTTTGGCAACGGCCTGGCCGAGAACGATGCCGCAGTCTTCGGTGGTGTGATGAAGATCGATATGGAGATCCCCCTTGGCGCGCAAAGTCACGTCCACCAGGGAGTGTCTGGAGAACTGTTCCAGCATGTGATCCAGGAATCCGATACCGGTCTGGATATCGAACTGGCCCGACCCATCAAGATCGACGGTCGCCGAAATCTCGGTTTCCTTGGTTTTTCGAACAATTTTCGCCGTTCGTTTGGATTTGCTCATAATTCACCGGCACATTTCATATAAAACTTGCAGTAGGAACTCGGATCCGGGTCCAGACGCATCTTTAATCCAGATTACTCTTTTGTGATACAGTAAACTAATCTAGACATGACCGATTAATACTCAATAAAATTAACGAATTATTGTAGGTCGCAATTGATCGCATATCTTGAATTCTTGTCCGTTCGTCACGATATCGGCCTTTGATTGGGTAAATATGATTAAAAATTCTGAAACATTAGAAAACTGGCATGGAACAACCATTTTAACCGTGCGCAAAGGCGGTAAAGTGGTCATAGCCGGTGACGGCCAGGTGTCCCTGGGCCAGACGGTTATCAAAGCCAATGCGCGCAAGGTCCGAACCCTCGGCAAGGGCGGTGTCATAGCCGGATTTGCAGGGTCGACCGCCGATGCGTTTACACTGTTCGAGCGCCTGGAAGCCAAACTGGAACAATATCCGGACCAGCTTGTGCGCGCCTGCGTCGAGCTGGCCAAGGATTGGCGGACCGACCGTTATCTCCGCCGTCTGGAGGCCATGATGATCGTCGCCGACGCCAACGAAACCCTTGTGCTGACCGGCACCGGAGATGTGCTGGAGCCGGAGAACAGCGCCATGGGCATCGGCTCCGGCGGTAATTATGCGCTGGCTGCGGCCCGCGCCCTGAGCGATTCAGAACTTGACGCGGAAACCATTGCCCGCAAAGCCATGGCCGTCGCCGCCGAGATATGTGTTTACACCAACGAAAACTTGACAATAGAAACACTGTCGAGTGAATAACCGTCCTACGAATTTCAACGCCAGATCAAACCACGGGTCACAATGACGAATTTTTCACCGCGAGAAATTGTTTCTGAACTGGACCGCTACATTATCGGCCAGAAAGACGCCAAGAGGGCTGTTGCAATCGCCCTTAGAAACCGTTGGCGCCGCCAGCAGCTCGAAGGTGAAATGCGTGAAGAGGTCCTACCCAAAAACATCCTCATGATCGGACCGACCGGCGTCGGCAAAACCGAGATTTCGCGCCGGCTCGCGAAGCTCGCAAATGCCCCCTTCGTGAAAATCGAAGCGACGAAGTTTACCGAGGTCGGCTATGTCGGCCGCGACGTAGACCAGATCGTTCGCGACCTGGTTGAGACATCCATCGGTCTTGTCCGCGCCGACAAGCACAAGGAAGTTCAGGCCAAGGCCCATTTGATGGCCGAGGAACGCGTACTCGACGCCCTCGTCGGCGAGAGTGCCACTTCCACAACCCGGGAATCTTTTCGCAAAAAGCTGCGCGAGGGTGAACTTGACGACAAGGAGATCGAGATCCAGGTCGCCGACAACGCCTCGGGAATGCCCGCCTTCGAAATACCGGGTATGCCCGGCAGTCAGGTCGGCATGATCAATCTCAACGATATGCTCGGCAAAGCCTTCGGACAGCGCACCAAGCCGCGCAAAGTCACGGTCTCCAACAGTTACGACCTCCTGGTCGCCGAAGAAGCCGACAAGCTCGTCGATGACGATCAGATTGTGCAGGATGCCATTGACATGGCCGAGAACAACGGCATCGTATTCCTCGACGAGATCGACAAGATCTCCGCCCGCAGCGAGCGTATCGGCGGAGATGTCAGCCGCGAAGGTGTCCAGCGCGATCTGCTGCCCCTGATCGAGGGCACAACCGTCAGCACCAAGTACGGCCCGGTGAAAACCGATCATATCCTGTTTATTGCTTCGGGCGCATTTCACGTGGCGAAGCCCTCGGACCTGCTGCCGGAACTCCAGGGTCGCCTGCCCATCCGGGTGGAACTGCGCGCCCTGACGAAAGATGATTTCCTGCGCATCCTGACCGAACCGAAAGCCAGCCTCGTGAAACAATACAAGGCGCTTATGGCCACGGAAGGTGTCGAGCTCGACTTTACCGATGACGGCGTCGATGCGATTGCGGATATTGCCGTTGAGGTAAATTCCAATGTCGAGAATATTGGCGCCCGTCGCTTGATGACGGTTCTTGAGCGGATTCTGGACGATATCAGTTTCGAAGCCACGGACCGTCCCGGTGAGAAAGTCGTCGTCGATGGCGCCTATGTGCAGGAGCATATCGGCGATCTCGCGAAGAATGCGGACCTGTCGAAATTCATCCTCTAGTTCAAATTCTGTTCGCGGTTCTCAGTCGATGTGAAACCGGGCGTCATTTGGTTGGACTTCCGAATACAACTGAAATTCCTTTAGTTGAACTTTCTTCAACTGGACTTCCTTAGAGTCAGGTACAAAGCCCCTGCGCCGCCATGGTGAGGCGCGGCACTGGCATAGCTGATGACGATACGTCGCATTTCGGGCTCCGCCAGCCACTGGGGAACCTGGCGACGCAAAACCCCCCTGGGAGCGCCCGGGTCAGGTGACAAGATCACTCCGTCGTCTCGGGTGGTTGTTCGCCCCTTGCCGGTAATCACCAGCACCGTTTTGAAACCGCTGGCCTGGGCCTGCAACAAGAAGCCTTTTAGCGCCCCATAGGCCTGGTCCTGTTTCATACCGTGCAGATCAAGTCGGGCCTCGATGTCCTGCCTGCCGGAACGAATGCGCCGGAGTTGCTTCTGATCCGGTTTTGCCAGTGGCGGTGGTGCGTTCTTGTCATTGGATTTTTTATCGCCACCTTTTTTGCCGCTGCTCTTTGGGCGTGTTCCGGCCTTGTCGCCCGCAACTTTCCCGAACCCGTTATTCCATCGGTCTACCGGATTATCGGCTTTCGTCTCAAATTCGGTTGGCGAGGAAGTTTCGCGGTTCTTCTGTTTGGACAGGGGTTCGACGGTCTTTTTTATTTTATTCCAGAGAGCTTCGTCTTCCGGCGTTAAGCCGGACCTTTTGTTTCGAGGGCTTCCCTGGTTTTTGTTCGAGCCATTCACTGCACTTATTTCGTTCTCTTCGGCAACAGCACAATATACTGGCCTTGCACTTTCGTCCTGCCGGCGATGGCACCGGCCTTGTCTCCGGATCCCCAGTATATATCGCCGCGTTCCGGGCCCTTGATGGCCGCACCCACATCCTGGGCAACCATCAGCCGCCGGAAACCGTTTTCACCATGGTGCCGGAGCGTCGGCGCCACCACGTAAATCGGCAGCCCCAGATTGTGATAGCGCTGATCCACCGCCAGGCTTCGCCCTGGCGTCAATACAACATCGAGAGCGCCCTTCGGACCAGCCTGCCTGTCTTTTTTGGTAAATTCCTTGAAGAATATATAGGACTTGTTGTGCCACATAATTTCACGGGCAAGTCCGGGATTTTTCCGCAGCCAGTTTTTGACCGCGTCAAGGGACATGCCGGCTTCAGGCACCAGTCCGCGCCGGATCATCTCTTTACCGATGGAAGAATAAGGGTGGCCGTTGCGGCCATCAAAACCGATCCGCATCCACGATCCGTCGGCAAGTTTAATCCGGCCCGACCCTTGAATCTGCAGGAAAAACAGATCGACCTCGTCCCGGAGATAAAGGAGTTCCAGTTTCTTACCCACGAGCGCGCCCTTGTCGATTTGCGCTCGTGTCGGGAATGGCACGAGATTGTCTCCGCCAAGTCGCGCCGCCCGCAAACCGGCAACACGCTTGTCCTTGACACTGCGGCCATCGAGATCGACCAGATCTCCTGGGCGCCGGTAAACCGGAACATCATACTCCGGTGTTCGCG